>JAMXLQ010000289.1 GCA_024280975.1 Methanosarcina sp. | reverse complement strand
GAGAGCCGGAAAGCCTGAATTTGATTTCCAGCTCCTGCTGCAGCACAGGTATTAAAGCCGTGTTAATAAAGCTGTGTTAAAGTCCGTTTTAAAGCCATATTAGTTTTGGTATGAATTGTACAGCTTTAACAGATCTAGCAAGTAAATTAGTTCTTCCTCTTCCGCAGGATGACAAAGGCTGTGGCTAGTATTCCAAGCGTGCCCACCCCACTGAAGAAAGGAGTTTTTTCAATCACCTCATAACTCTGTTTCAGTCCTCCTACTTCAACTGCATACGTTCCTGGTTTGTCCTCAGTGTGTGAGAATTTAACGGCCTTGCTCTCTCCCGGGTTAAGGGTTAAACTCTGGGAATCAACCGACTCGTTATTGACCAGCAGTTCCACTCTGGATTCCCCTGCGACATTTCCGGTATTCGTAGCATTTACCCTTATATTTACTGGAGTGCCTGCCTTAACCGAAGCCGGCTCTACTGTAAGGTTCGAGAAGACGAACTGTGCTACTTTTTCCATTACATCTATCACGGTTTCCCCTTCTTCGTAACCTGTTTTTGTAGCATTTACAGTATACGTGCCCGGAGTACTAACCCTGTGAAATACTGTACCGTTTGCGTTCGTTTGTTCCCCAATTTTCTGTCCGCCGAAAAAGACGTCTGCTCCGGCAACAGGCTGGTTTTTTACAGAGTCCGTGACCTTTATGCTAATCTGGTCTCCTTCCCGTACGGTCTTGGGTGAGACTGAAAGCAAAAGTTTCAGGACACCCTGTGCGACAACGTCAATGTTCTTACTTCCGGAAACATAACCTGCTCGACTTGCAGTTACAGTGAAGCTGCCTTCCCGGCTTGGGGTGAAGGTAAGATTTCCGCCGTCTCCAGTAGTGCCTATGCTGTCGTTTCCAATAAAGATTTCAACACCGCCTACTGAAACATTTCTCGCAGTCACTAGGATTTCGGTCGTCTTCCCAACTGCAAGCGCATCGGGCATTTCGATATTCAGTTGATCTCCTGTTCCGGTCTTGATTTCAACAAAGGGATAAAAGCGCAGGACTGAAGCATCGGCAACCCTGAATTTGACATTGCCCATCAGGTCAATAACGTCACCTTTTGAAAGGGAGATCGAGTCCTTATTTTTCATTGAGATCCCTGAATCGGAAATCGAGCTTATTTCCATTTCCCCAAAGGAGTCACCCTGAGAAAGTTTCAGGTAATCGTCCGAAATCTGGAAAATTCCCTGTACGAACACTGCACTTACTTCCGTGCCTTGGAAGATCTGGGAGAAGTGAACCACTATCATAGGTACATCTTTTGCACCAGCTAGATTGGCTTTATAGATGTAGTCGGCATTCGAAGATATGAAACCGTCATCTATTACTTTTCCGTCCTTTTCAAGCTGTACATGGACAACATTCCCATTAACATCGACCTCTGCTGCCTTAAGAGAGTAGCCGTTTTCCAGGGCTAAAGAAGAACCTGTGAACAGGGACTTTTTGTTGTCGTCGTCGATAAGAACTTTAGAAAGAATGCTGTCCGAAAGTACACTTACGCTGTTTGAGTTTCCAAAAGTGTTCTCAGGATATCCCGCAAAATACTTCTCAGCCATGAAGCCGACAACTTCATAATTCCCCCAGCCTTTGTGCTCAAATTCGACACGTTCAGGCTTTGTGGAATAAACTAGCATATCACTATCAATAGTCCTGTCATTGAGCTTTTCAATAACAAGGCTTTCAGTGGAGACATTATCGTCAATATTGTAGTAGAAGCCTTCGAAATTAAAAGGCGTCCAGACCGTAGTATTAAACTTATCATCATGTACGGTTCCCCTTAATTCATAGGTCCCGGGCTCAGCAGAGGTATCAACTACCGGAGCAAAACGAAGTTCATCGGCGTCAGCCACAACAAAACTCAGTTTGCCCATGATATCAATAGTGTCTCCCTTGCTGAGCGAAATCGAATCGCTATTTCTCATTTTTATGCCTGAATTTGAGGTGGAACTTACTTCCATTTTTCCGAACTTATCTCCGTTCTGGATCTTCACGTACTGATCCGAGATCTGGAAAATCCCCTCCACAAAAACTGCATTGGTTTCTCTGCCGCTGAAGATCTGGGCGAAATGGACTGCGATTATGGGCACATCTTCTGCACTCCCAAGCCTTGTTTTGTACACATAATCGCTGTCAAGAGACAGGAAAGCATTATCTATTATTTTTCCATCCTTTTCAAGCTGTACCCAGACAGTATTTCCATTAACATCAACCTCAACTATGTTAAGGGAATATCCTTCTTCAAGAATGAGGGAAGAACCCGTATACAGTGGTTTTTTCTCATCGGTATCTGTCAGCACCTTTGAAAGCTGCCCCTCAGAGATTACGCTAATATTTTTCTTTATAAAACTCGAGTTTCCCGTGTATCCTGCAAAGTAGCGCTCTGCCATAAACCCTATAACTTCATAAGAACCCCAGTTATTATGCTCAAAATTGGTCTGTATGGGTACGGTTTCATACTGCAGGTTTCCCTTTTCAATTGTCCGGTTGCCCTTACTGAGCTGGACTGTCAGATTCTCGGAACCTTCTCCGGTATCCAGATCATAATAAAAGCCTGAATAGGTCTGAGGCGTCCATGTGTAGGTAAGGTTCTGATTTGCATTTTCATCCCAGATGCGGTTGCCCGTCGAATCTGAAGCCTGTGCAGCCGCATTTAGACACAGTAACCCGAGTGCCAGAAATAAGTATAAAATCTTTATGTAGTTCTTGATCCCCAAAATAAACCTCCTTTATACCCTTTGAAGCGGGAGCGCAATTTCAGGCCTCCGAAAGGAGAAAAGTAAGAAAAATAGTTCCCTGAACATCCTGAATGTGCCATGAGCAGGATACCCCCGTCTATCTGAGTTATATTTAAGGTATTCAACCATACGCATTTTCTAATATCTCAAGCATCAAATAAGAAATTTTTGGATATAAGATAAAATATTTTTGAGATCTCGGGAATAGAAAAATCAAAAACAACAAAAGAAAGAATTTCAGACCTTTAAACCCGTAAATCAGTTTTCAATCGCCTTTTTAACGCCAGACTAAACATACAGGCAGCGCCTGTCAGGAAGACAATCAGGTACATCCAGGAAGGTATCCTTGCCACAGCCAGGCTTATTCAGAACCAGATTTTATTCAGAACCAGATTTTATTCAGAATTAGATATTATTCAGAAGCGACTTTTATTCAGGTTGAGATAAAGATTTGAAAATAAATTCAAGAACTTCCCTTTCCTCTAAAGTCAATTTGATGTCCACAAGTTATAAGTTTGAAGAAGCGATTTCTGACATTTATAAGCAGAAACAAAACAAAAACTAACATAATTAATATTAAGATTCCTTCTGCAGAGTAAAAATATGGAGCCGTACCTGCATGGAAACATATACAGGCATTCCCAAAGAATTAAAGCTAGCAGTCCTTGAGAGAATAAAACCCAGTGGATCTGAGAGAGAAAAGCTCCTTACGATCCAGGAAGAACTAGCCTTACAAGTTAAAGCAGCGGCAGAAAGGCTTGGCATCCCGGATGTGGTTGTAAAAATGGTGGGCTCTGCTGCGAGAGGTACCTGGCTTTCAGGCACTCATGATATTGATATTTTTATAAGCTTTCCTGAAGAAACGCCCAGAAAAGAATTGGAAACCATGGGCATGGCAATTGCAAAAGAAGTTGCAAAACACGCCGAGCATGCCGAAGACCGCCATGCTGAACATCCTTATCTGAATATTATTTACAAAGGCTTTGACGTGGACCTTGTCCCCTGTTTCAGGGTTGCTTCGGCTTCTCAGATCAAATCTGCAGTTGACAGGACGCCTTTTCACAACGATTTTGTCAAACCTCGCATAAAAGGGCGCGAAGATGAGGTCTTGCTTTTGAAACAGTTTATGCGCGGAGGCGGAGTCTATGGCTCGGAACTGAAGACCCAGGGCTTTTCAGGCTACCTGACCGAACTCCTGATTATTCACTACGGCTCTTTCGAAAACACTGTCTATGCAGCTTGTTCCTGGAAGCCAGGCGAGAAAATCGATATAATGCAGCATTCGGAAATCAAGCACGAAGAACCCCTTGTAGTGATCGACCCGACAGACCCTAAGCGGAACGTGGCAGCAGCCCTTTCCCTTGACAAATTCTGCATGTTTATAGATCACTGCCGAGAATTTTTGAAAAGTCCGGACCTTAGTTTCTTTTTTCCGGCTCCCCTTCTGCCCTTTGAGGACAGCGAAATTCTGGAAAGGCTTGAAAGCCGGAAGAGTGCCCAGCTTGCAATTGTCTTCAAAACCCCGGACGTTGTAGAGGATGTTCTCTTTCCGCAGCTCTATAAAATGGAGCAGGCAGTAGCTGCCCTTCTAAAAGAGTATGACTTTACAGTAATAAAAACCGGTGTCTGGTCAGGTAAAACCGAAACCGCAGTTATGCTGGAACTTATCTCAGGTACCCTCCCTAATGTGAAAAAACATGTAGGCCCCCCGGTATGGGTAAAAATACACGCCGAGAAATTCAAGGAAAAATACCAGACTGCAGACGGTGTTTTCGGAGGCTACATCGAAAACGGAAAATACGTCTTTGAAATCCAGCGCAAGTATCCGACGGCAAAAGGGCTTCTTGAAGACCGACTCATGAGTTGCTCCCTTGGAAAACAGGTTCATCAGAGCGTGAATGAGGGTTTTGAGATTATAGAGAATGCTGAGATTTGCAGGTTAAAAGAGTCGGATTTCAGGGTTTTTTTGAGGAAATGGATGTAAAATGAGTACTCCAGAGCAGTAAGGAAATTGAATATTAGCTACATAATTAAAAAAGTAAGAAGCAATTAATAAAGAGAGATATTCGTAAAAAAGTAAAAAGGCGATTAGTAATAGAATTTAATAAAGCGAAAAAACCTTCGACCCCTTTCTAATAACACAGATAACACAGATATCTTCTGGTATATTCTCAAGAGGGGCCTAACTGAATCCCAGTTTAATTCTGTCAAATATAGAAGAGTTCAAGCTCGCGGGAGCTTTGTATTAAGTGAGTTCAAAATTTCATGATAGGGATTCTTGAATAAGAGTGCAAATAGTACGCGTAAAAATATACTCGTGTCAGGTTATTTTTCTATTTTTAATTGGAGCCGGGATGGTAGACAGATTCTATTTCCTTCAGCGAGTGCCTAATGCGACTTTTATTGCATTGATAAGAAGTGAATAAATTACACATGGGAGTAAACCAAATAAATCAACGGATGAGAATATTTAAAAAAAACAGAAAATGTAGATGCATTCTCCACAATTTATATATAGTATTTTCTTTCTATACAAGAAGCCTAATGAACAGAACAGCAGTTAGATGTATTTTATAATTATCTATTTTCGGATTAATTTATTCAAACATTGAGGCGCAAATTAAATGATATCCTCACATCAACTGGACTTTATGATGATACTGTCTCTGGTTTTTTCAGTCGCAGCAGGTTATTATATTTTTGTGCCGGAGCCCCTCAGGCCTAAATATTATTATAGAAACCTTGGCTCATCTGGAGTTTCAGATATTCTACCTTATGCAGCTTCGGCGACATTTATCTTTATACTCATGGATTCACAAAGAGACATTTCAAATTTCCTGGGTCTCAGTCCCTCTCTGAATTATGATAAATATATGTTGATGCTGGAAGGCACTAGAGTGAGTATTTTCCAGAGTATAGCCACTCCAATGCTGACATATTTTTGCGGAATAGTTTACCTACTCGGATTTCCTTTCCTTTTGATCTTTACATTTACATTGTTCCTGTTTAGCCAGGATGATGAAGCTCTTAAGGAGTATGCAATTACTTTTATGCTCATATACTTGATAGCTTACGTTTTTTACATATTTTTCCCAGTAAATGTGACCGGGCATGTGTTGCCAGGTATGGCCCCTTTACTATATCAGCTAAATCCTGCCATTTTGAGGATAGCAATGATCTGTAGTCCCGGTCTTAATAACTGCTTCCCAAGCCTGCACGCCGCACTCTCGGTAATGGCAACGCTATTTATACTTTTCAAGACCGATCTCAAGCGTTACAAGGTTTTTGCGGTAGGAACAACTATTTTCATCTTCTTTTCAATACTATATCTTGGTATACACTGGATCACAGATATGATTGGCGGAATTATACTTGCTCTAGTTTCTTATTTCGTAGTTACTCGAGTTTTTAAAAAGAGGTTCAAGGATGAAAGTACTCATTTTTATATGCGGTGAAGGGTTAGGTCACACCAGCCGCTGTATCGCATTGGGCCGGGAGTTGTTGGATGCAGGCCATGAAGTTTATTTAGGAGCATATGGTTATTCAAAGGAGTTTGTCGAGAAAAAAGGATACAGGACCGTTGAAATACCTCCCGAAATAGAACTTGTAGGCAATTCCGGTTCCTTGGATCTGAAAAGATCAGTTATATCCACCCTGAAAAACGGGAGTGTTTTTGGCGTTTTTAAGGTTCTGAGAATACTAAAAGAAATAAAACCTGATATTGTAGTTTCAGATAGTTATTTTACAGGAGTTGTGAGCTCCAAGATCAGAGGAATTCCTATTTATTTAATAGTCAATCAGTCAAATATGGAAATTTTCTTTAAAAGCGGAGGTATCGTCCTCAGAACTATAGGCTGGATAATTAAACAGTTTTATAGCTGTATTTTCAGAAGAGTTGACAGGATAATAATTCCAGATTTCCCAATGCCTTATACCGTATGCCGGCTAAATCTTGCGTTTGAGAAGAAAGTTTCCAAAAAACTGTTTTTCAGCGGGCCTCTTGTCCTGGAGAAATATGATAATGTGAAAGCTGCAGTCCTGGAAAAACCCCATGTATTATCTCTAGTAGGAGGATTTGGATATCGGGAGCCCATATTTAGAAAGGTTATCAAAGTTGCAAAACTCGACAGAAATATAAATTACACTCTCCTTTCAGGACCTAATCTAAATCCTGAAGTATTCTCAAACCTTCCAGAAAACGTTACAATTAAGCGTTTTATTAATGACCAGTTTCCTTATCTGAAGGCTTCGGATCTTGTGATCGCCCCAGGAGGACATAGCACTATAATGGAAGCCCTTACTTTCGGGGTTCCTGTGCTGTCATTTCCTGATATGAACCATAGTGAGCAGGAAAATAACGCTGCTGTAGTAGATTCTGAAAGTTATGGCAAACGTTTGGATTACAGCGCTTCTCCGGAAGAGATCCTTCAGTCAATAAGAGAGCTTTTAAAGGATAAGAAAATACGTCAGAAGGTTGAAAACATGAAGAAACTATCTAAAGACCTTAACGCTACTGCAGCAATCAAAGAACTCCTTGAATCAAGCAGTAAAGTAAATAAAAAAGTATAGTTCTGGTACTTTAAAGGACCAGTAGTTAAAACAAATCTTAATAAGGTTAATAACTGGATTGTGCTTTCATGAAAAATTACACAAAATGGGTAACAAGCTCAATTTTGATAAGTATAATTTCGATAGCATTGGTTCTTGCCCTTACTCTGGATAAGACGACAACTGGAGTTATCAGACAGATTCGGCCCGAATATATATTAGCTGCGCTTGGTATCCATCTGTTTTCGTTCTTTATCTGGGGACTGCGTATAAGGTCAATGGCATCCGCACTCGGGCATAAAATAGATCTTAAAACTTCTGCCGAAATGGTAATTTCCGGCACCTTTGTTGCAGCGCTTACTCCTGCTTCGATAGGTGGAGAACCTTTGAGAATTCACCTTCTAAGACAGAGGGAAATGCCAGTTGGACAGGCTACTGCAGTCATTTTGGGAGAACGTGTACTGGATGCCCTATTGATCCTGTTAGCTGTGCCCTTTTCGCTATATTTACTCCGTGGTATGCTGTCAAATTCCAGTCTGGATACCGTGATCATATTAGGAGAATTCCTTTCAATAATTGTCTTTGCTCTCATGATATATGCAACCATGAAACCTCGTTACATTAAGCTCGCCATACATCGGCTTATGGAATGGACTGCGCGTCTTCTTGGTAAGAAAACAGGAGACAAGTTACATAAATTATCAAAGTCGATTGACAGGGAAATTGACGAATTTCATGCAAGCATAAATATTTTTTTGACAGAAGGGCGTGCAGGCCTATATTCTGGGCTGATATATACAGTTATATACTGGATTGTGGAGTTTTCCTCTCTCCCGGTAATTCTTATGGGTCTTAATCAAGCTCCTTCAGTACTCATTTCTTTTGCAGTGCAGGTTCTGCTTATGATTGTTATAGTTATACCGTCGACCCCGGGTGCAAGTGGAGTGGCGGAACTTGCTGCAATTTCCCTCTTTTCAGTCTTTATGCCAGCAAATATTCTTGGAATTACAGTGGCAGCATGGAGAGGTATTACATTTTATACGAACATCGTTGCCGGAGGATTTGTGAGTTTTAAATTACTGAAAGACACGGAGCTGGTTAAGAAGTATCTAAAACAACCCCAAAGTGAAGCTTAAAGGGGATGAGAGGTATTTTGAAGTTTAGAAGGCTATATTGAAAACGGAAAGTTTTTGAAATCTGGCACTAGTAAACAACAGTAAAAGGGCTTCTCGAAGACCGGCTTATGAACTGCTCTCTTGGGAAACAGATGCTTCAGAGCGTGAATGAAGGGGTTGAGATTATAGAGAATACCTGGATTTGTAGGTTAAAAGATCCTGATTCAGGGTTTTTTGAGGAAATGGATGTAAAAGAATATTTAATGGGGATAAAAGGTGGATTGAATTAGCCCGTTGATTAAATAAATCATAACCTTTCCGCAAAAGCTTTTATAATGGATATTTTTGGACTGGACTGATGAATAACCTATTTATGATACAGAACTTCACTCGATCCGGTGTAAATATTAGGTATTCGCTGTAACAATGCTTCCTATATCCAATGCTTTCAGTTGAGCAAACAATCCCTAAAGGATTAGTTAATCCACTTCTCTTTTCAAGCCGTTAAATCAATCAAAAGGACTTCTCGTTACAATTCATCTATTTTGACTTATTCTGGTAGGTTGTTAACGCAGATCTGTTCGGAGAATTCTTCTGTCATGTGTTTGATTGCTCTTCTTTTTGATGTAGATCCAACTGTTCCTCATTTGACGTCACTTTCTCATTTTTGAATTTTTGAATTGCATCTTCGATCAACTTTATGATTTCATTGCATTTGGATTCCTCAAGCTCAGACTCCTTTATCATCTTTATTATTCTCTTGAATTTATCCTCCACATGAAATATACTGTGGTATTTTCTTTGTATATCGATTAGACACTTCATCTGTCGATGGAGCACTTTAATATCTGCAAGGTTGTATTTCAGAGATTCAATTGCTAATTTATAAATAGAGTCTGAGACAACTTCTGTTACCCAATATAAATCCTCCCAAGCTTTACCTTCTTTGTCATATTTTGAGTACTTTATATCATCAAACGAGTTCCCAATTGTAACGAGAGAGCTTATAAATATTTTATTTAATGAAAACTCGTCTCGGAAATGAATAGACAGTATTCCAAAGTTTTCAAAACATTGGATTATCATAGTAAAGGGTTTTATCGTTTCATTGGACGGTGAGTTTAGTGCGTACTCTAGAATAGGGTTAGTGAGTTCTTTCAATAACTTTGGTACTTCGTAATACGCTTTTTCAGAGTTTGTATAAACCTCAATTTTAAATAATTTTAATGTGTTATCCTCAAAAAACACGTCTTCTATATCTTTAAGATAGAGGCATTTTATGTCTTTTCTTTCTTCATCGCCGATTACTAATGTCTTTTCTCCGTAAATCATGCCATCCAAGTACACTGTAGAACTGAAGTCTGCCAAATCCTCAAATTTCACATTATTTACAAATTCAGAATCGCTAATTTTTAAGCCTCTTGCTGAATAATCACGGTACTCTTTCTCTAAAAATTTCCGATATTTATTTCGATCCATATCCCAGCTATCTCTATCTCTGTCCCAATCAAACATATAGCCAAATTGGCGCAGCCCTATTAAGTATATAGAGTTGATTATGTTTTTCATTAATGGATAAGTTTGCTCTTTTTTTACAGCTTCTAGTCCAAGGCATCTTATGTCTTCACCAATATGTCTTGATTCAGTATCGTCTCGAAGAATTATTTCAATAGTTTCCAGCGATTTAAGGCATTGTTGTGTCGCATCTAAGAGGTTATTTCTGATAGACTCCCTGCCAATTGTATACACGTGAGACGAAATATATGCTCTGATTATAAGCTCTACGCCATCACTTAATTCTTCAAATGCATACTTTGTATTTTCATAGTCATAGTTTTCTTTAACATACTCATGATATTCAATAACCTGTTTTTGTGTCTCGTTTGTGAGTTCTTTTGAATGAGCATTTATTCTTGATGCTAATTTTTCTAAACATTCCACTACTTGTTTAGTTGAAGACTCAAACTCCATTCCTTTTTTGTGGATTCTTCACCAATAATATTTAGGTTTTCCACTATGTGGAATATGCTGTGTATGAGATTGTGATCAACTGACGCTTTCGCAATATTATCAAGAGCTAAAATAACTATCTCTACTGCTCGTTTTGAGTTCGCTTTGATTGCAATGACTCCGATATCACGTAAAAAATACGATAATTCAGTTACTGAACTTTCCAAACTTTTTAGAACTTTGATTTTGTTATCATCTAATCTTAATTCATAACGATTCCTGAAAATTTCTAACCCAATTTCATTAACATAATTCACTAAACCTATTGATAAACTTTGAAATTCGTCTTCTTCTACTTCTGAGATCGATTTAAAAGCCTGTTTTATATAATACTCCGATAAAAACGTAGTATATAAGAAATTAGGTTCTGTAGTCTTCTTTTCAATGTGAGGAATACTAAGAGCATTGCATAATGGGATCAAGGTTTTTGACAGCCATTTCAAGAGAGAATTGATGTACAATGAGTCTGATTTCTCTACTGGACGAGTGCATAATTCTCCGATGTCACAATATTGCGTCAGTAAAAGAGTTATTGTATATTGTGCTTAATACAGATAATACATTTTGTGGTTCTATAATTCTACCATTAAAAATTATAATGTAGATCAGACAAGATAAAATTAAACCAACTACAATAAATGAAAGCCGCCTCTTTGTAGCTCGTTGAATATAAGAAATTTTCTTTCTGAGCCCCTGTATCATAACATGATTACTTAAAATGTCACATTTATATGAACGTTGTTTTTTGAATCATTTCGTTTGTGTTCCATACCAGGCCTTTAGAATTCATCGACCTCAAGCCAGCCTAATGCCCATAGTAAAGAAAATTATCTTCAAGGTTAATTTCAAAAGAGTGAGTATATCGTTCAAAGAAGTTTTTCTGTTATGATATTATTGTCATCTGTGTTAAATAACATTTAATCTAGTAAAGAAACTTTCTTTTTAATCTTACCTCTGGTATAGGAAATTACAGTGTAAAAAATTACAATCCAATTTAATAAAGATTTACAAACCCTTCAACCCTTTTCTGATAATACAAATACTCCTGGGCATACCCGCAATAGTGTCCGAAGTATTCCCGCCCCCAGTCTCCCATACAGCTTATGTTTGTGCAGGTTTCAAAGTAACTGTCGTCGATATGATAATGCTGGATGATCTGCCTGATATGGGTATCTACGGGGAAGGCTTCCATTTTCTCGAAAGCGAAAAGAAGCACACAGTCGGCAACCTTTTCCCCTATGCCCCGGAGCCTCATAAGGCGTTCCCGTGCATATCTGTACTCCAGGCGGAAAAGAACATCAAGGTCCAGTTCTCCAGAAGCCACTTCTTCAGCTGCAGCTTTTATGTTCTGAGTCCTGAAGCCCAGCTTGCACTTATCAAGCGTGGAGGGATTGGCATTTGCAAGGGTTTGAGGGTCAGGAAAGCTGAAATAACCTGATTCAAGCTCTTGCCCGAAAAACTGGCTGAGCAGACATATTCGTTTCTGGATTGTAGGAATACTTGAGGCTGTCGCGAGCATATAAGAGATCAGGCATTCCCAGGGATCCTGTCGAATCAGTCGCAAGCCTCTGTATTTGCGGATAGCCCTGTCAATCAGCAGATCTCGGTTTATGCTTTCGTAGATTAAAGGCAGGTCATCATCGAGGCGGAAATAACGAGAAAAAAACTTCGGCTGAAGTTTTGAATTAACAACTATCTGTCCATTGTCCTGTGAAAGCCGGATAACCTGATCTCCGACAACACCTGTCCACCAGTCTCCATCCCGTTCCCAGCGAAAGACCTGTCCGCAGTCAAGCGTATAATTAAGGTCAAAAAGTTCAGGTTTAAGCCTATACATCCAGCTCAAGCCTCCTGAGGAAAGTCCCTGCGGTTAACGTGTCTCCCAGCCCGACTGTGGTTACAGGAGATCTGGAAAGCAATGTAGGGAGCATGCATATAATATAATCTCCTCTGAGAGCATAAGCACCTTGTCTCAAAGTTTTTCCATTAAAAGCTCTAAGGAAAGCTTTAATCTGCTTTCTTCCAAACGTGCTTTCCTGAAGTCTCAAAGCTTCTTCCTCCACGAATTTTCGCCCTTCAAGCCTGCCTGAGGCTGCATATGCACCTGCACACCTGACTCCGAATTCCAGAGCTTCGAGCTTTTCTCCAGTAGCTCTCTGCAATTCTGCTTCGAGTTCAGGTTCTCGTTTAGACTCTAGTTCAGGATTCGATTCAGAATTAAATTTAAAATCGGTTTTAAAAACGGCAAGCACGAATTCCCTTGTGTGAATAAGAAGCTTCTTAAGTCCGTGCCTTGTTGCCAGCCTGAAAGCTGCATCGGCTACGGCTCCAGACTGCATCTGTAAAAGTTCTTCTCCGGGAACGCCGTGTAAATTATAAAGCATTGCAAGCTCATCTTCATTCATCCCAAGGCTATCGGAAAACTTTGCAAACTTTAAAAAGACTGAGTTTGCGATTTCTTTACTTGCAAAATGCCCGAATTCGAGATGAATCTGAAGCTTATCGTTTCTGGCTTTCCAGCTCCTTAGCTGGTTGAAAGTATCATCAAGAATCGTCTTATAAGTTCGGCCATTGGGATAATTTTCAAGCAGGAGATGAAAACCCGATATAAGTACTCCGTCAATCTCACAGGCATGTTGAAGGGCATACTGCTCAAACGCAGGATTGACAAAAAGCCTGAGATTTAAATGATCGCAGGTCGCAATAAAGCGATTTTCCCTCGGAACTCTTATCTCTGTCCCATAAAGAGAAAATGTCTCCCCTTCAGAAAAATCAAATACGAAATGTATGGGTTCCTGGCTGCTGAAAGCAGCACCCGTATTTTCTTCAGGTGGGGTCTCAGCGTTTTTCTCTAATGACGTGAAAGTATCTGGAAAGTAGATTGCTTTTTTCGAGAAAAGAGATAACTGAGTTTTTGAGGGTACTGCAACATTCGGAATTACTCTGGAAGCGCCTAGCTGAGAGAGAGCATTTGCCATTATTCCGGCGTTTCCTCCCATTCTTACAAGGGATTTCCCAAAATAGCGACTTTTAAGAAACTCAAACACGGACTGTTCGAAAACAAGCCATTCGGCTCCACACCCGTTTTTCATACAATAGGCAAGCCCTGCCACAAAATCTGATTCCGAAAAGATTTTCCCGGGGGGATTCTCAATTTTGTAAAGAATTTCAGCCGCTTCGAAAGTTTCCAGCAATTCTGAAATTTCGGGCCCGTTGACCCGGTATACTGAATCTATATTGACATTATATCCGCAAAGTATATTCATCTAATCAGTTCCTGTGTCCATTGACGGGAGATTTCGGATTAAATGAAAAAGAATTTATTCCCTCGACTGGCTCTGCTTCATTCTTGCAAGCATGGCTGCAAAAGCTCCTGCCGAAATCGCATCGCCTATCCCTACTGTTGCTTTGGGTTGATTTACCACCTTGGAAGGGATTAAGACCGCATCATGATCAGCTCCATAAAGATATCCATATTCGAATTCCTCAGGAGTACAGAGTTTTTTCCCTACGCAGTAAAGCTTGAAGTTTTCCAGATCTTCAAGGCCTTTACTTGAAATAGGGACTTCCAGCCCTGCTTCTGCCTCTTCAAGGTTCTCAATTTTTCCGTTAAGGGCTTTGGCACCGGCCAGGGTTGAGGAAAAGAGCAGAGCGTCCCTGTGTTCTTTAAGTGTAAGAGGGTGACCTTTTGCGAGGATACAGATGTAAAAACCAAGAGAATGTACATGGACTCTTTCAAGCGACAGGTCCTTCAAAAGTTGAACAGCTCCATGATAAAGTGAGGTTATCCCGTTTTCTTCTTTTTTTATCACGGAATAAGAAAGTTCTTCATGTCCCAGAACGTTCAGGGCATTTGCCACTTCCACGGTGTCAAGGCCCAGGGAATGGACATGTTTGGCAATAATTTCTGTCAGGATAGCCTTTCTTATAACCCGGTTCTGTATGGATGTAAGTTCTACATGAATGCGGAGCTCAGGGTTTAAAGATTTAAGTTTCTCGATAGCTTTCACAGAGTGGCAGACGTAGTCCCTGTACGTAGATCCGTCCTCGTACTGCTCTTTTATCATCTGGTAACCTGAAAGTATTGCCCCGTCAATTGGAAGAAGTGAGTCCAGGTGCTCATAGATTTCCCTGTCCATGTCAAGGCGGAGCCATTTCGGGCGGGAAGATATTATAAGTCGGTTATCTCTCGGCACCCGGAACTTGCTTCCACCGCAGGTTATTTCCAGGTCTCTTGAATACTCAAAGATCCAGTTGACTTTTGATTCGGCTCCGGGTTTAAAGGCTTTCTTGGGGGGTTTAAGCACGACTTTTTCACCTTCGACCTTAGGGTGCAGAAGATTGTCAGAAGCCACAAAATACTCTGCCTGTTCTTTAGAAAGCCAGGGAATATACGCCACCACTTTATTTAGCCCAAGAGAGGCCAGAAGATTAGAAATTATCCCTGCCTGCCCTCCCATACGCGCATAGTCAAAGCCGAGGTTTTCTTTGAGCCATTCATGAATATCTGAAGTATAGGTAGGGATTTCGGCGGCTTTTCCCTCTCGCATAGAAATTAGCAGGCGAGCCGCGAAATCCAGAGGTTCTTTTATCTCCCTCGGATATGTTTCAACCCTCGCCTGAATCTCAGCCTCGTTAAAAAGCCCTATAAGCTTAGACAGGTCTTTGTCTGTAAGGTGCTTGATAGCGTCGATATTACTGTTGTAAGCTACAAACATACCTTCCAGGTAAGGAAGGGCCCCTTTGACATTATAAAAAGCGTCGGTGTGGCGCTGTTCCCATTCTTGTATATCCACTTAGTAAACCCCCTGGAAATACAGATATGAATCAAAAATAATTTTCAGGAATTAGGGGAAACCCAGATTTTCTTTTCTCGAGGTGATCTTATCTATGTCTCCTCTATTTCCGTTCAAATTTAACGTTGAATTAAGTTGTATATTCAGCGTTGATCCTTACATAGTCATAAGTCAGGTCGCAACCCCAAGCTGTTGCCTGTTCATTTCCAAGATTAAGGTCAAGAGTAACGACAATTTCTTCATTTGCCATAATCTTTTTCAAAAGCTCGAGATCCGAAGAACTGGAAATTTCACCGGAGTTTACAAGTTTAACCTCATCTCCTCCTCCTGAAAATGAGAGAGAAAGTCTTTCCTGCTCAAGTTCCGCACCAGAATATCCTGCAGCGGCTACAACCCTTCCCCAGTTAGGATCTTTTCCGAAAATTGCGGATTTAACCAGAGGGGAACGTACAATAGCTTTTGCAGCAAGTTTAGCGTCTTGGTGTGTTTTTGCGCCCACTACCTTGGCTTCGATGAGTTTTGTAGCTCCTTCTCCATCCTTTGCCATTTTCTTTGCAAGCTCTGTGAATACGTAAATCAATCCGTCCTCAAAATCATCTAGGCAATCCATACAGGGCTTGATTCCAGACTTGCAGGTTGAGGTAAGGAGTACCATATCGTTTGTACTTGTGTCCCCGTCCACCACAACCATATTGAAACTTTTATCCACTGCTATTCTCAGAGCAGCATCCAGGACGTCAGCAGGCACTTTTGCATCGGTATATGCAAAACAGAGCATAGTTCCCATATTGGGCTCGATCATCCCTGAGCCTTTGGCGATGGCACCTATTCTGATCCCGCAATCCATCTCAATAGCTACTTCTTTTAGAGCCCTATCCGTAGTCATGATTGCTTTTGCAGCTTCCCGGCTGCACTCAGGAGAACTACCCAACCCTTGAAGGACCTCAGGAAGGCGTTCGCTGATCAAAGAGACATCAAGCCTTCTGCCAATTACTCCTGTTGAGGCAACTGCAACTGTTTCAGGTTTAAGATTAAGTTTTTGGGCAAGCATAGATGCCATTTCCATAGCGTCCAGAAAGCCGTCATCACCGGTAAAAGCGTTAGCATTGCCGCTATTTGCAATTACGGCCGAAAGACGGTGCTGGGTTTCGATTATTCCTTTACTCAGGATAACAGGAGCTGCAGTTACCTTATTCCTTGTAAAGACGCCTGCTGCGGGACCCTCCGCAAGGATGACAGTCAATCCCATTTTTCCAGTTTTAACCCCGTTTGCAGATACACCCCTTACGGCACAGATTCCACCTTCTATTTCTTTCATGAAAGACTCTCCTTTTCCCTCAAAGCTTTGCAAGACCTTCAATAATATCACCGCGAGTAACAATACCTACTACGCGGTTGTCCTCGTCAGTTACAGGAAGCCTGTTGATCTTATGCCTTATCATGTGTTCAGAAGCTTCTTCTACGGATGCTTCAGAGGAAATCGTGTGCACTTCCTTTGTCATGATCTCTTCTACTTTTGTGGAACCTACATCAGAAAGCATCTCCTTTGTTTCTTCCCAGCCAAGGAGTTCCCTGATAGGAACCTCTATAACCTCAAAGGGGCTTGGAAGCCAGAGTTCCCCTCTTTCGGGGAGTATCAGTAGTCTCAGCAGATCTGCTTCACTCAATATTCCTACAAGCTTTTCGCCTTCAAGGACAGGAATTCCACTGATACTCTTTTCCTTCAATATTTTTGCCGCTTCCCGGACTGTATCGTCAGGCTTGCAGAAAACAACGTTCGGGTTCATGACATCTTTTACCTTCATCTGACTACCCCTTGAGATAATTCCATTATTTACTTTAATCCGTCACCAGTTATATTTTCTCGCTTGAGCTTTGTTTACGGAGCCGCCGCAGGCAGCCAGAGCCCACTTGTCTCATCCAGCCCAAACATGAGGTTCATATTCTGGACAGCCTGCCCTGATGCGCCTTTGACCAGGTTGTCAATTGCCGAGAGCACAACAACCCTGTTATTTTCCTTATCCGCTTCAAAGCTTATATCGCAGAAGTTAGAGCCTCTGACTGCAGTAAGGGAAGGAATTCCTGAAGGGAACCTGATAAACGGCCTATCCCTGTAGAATCCTTCATAAATTGTCTTCAAGTCATCCATGGAGAGAGGTTCTTTTGTAAAAAGGTGAGCAGTTGTAAAGATCCCCCTGATAGATGGAATTACGTGGGGAGTGAAGTTGATGTTCCGGAGCTTTCCATCAAGCCCTGTTAGTTCCTGGACGATTTCAGCCCTGTGCCTGTGGGCTGTAAGCTTGTATGGGATGATATTTTCCGCAAGGTTTGGATAATGTGAATTTTGAGTAGGTGAGATACCAGCCCCTGAAATTCCTGTTTTGGAATCAAAAACTGCAATGTCAATAAGTCCGGCTGCCGCAAGAGGAGCTGCTGCAAGGGTTGCACCTGTGGGAAAACATCCTGGGTTTGCCACGAAATTCTCTTCTGCAACTTCGGGATGGAGCTCTACAAGCCCGTAAACGGCATTCCTCGGGTCGCTATGCTTTAGCCCGTAAATTTTTTCAAATTCCGAAGTTTCAAGCCTGTAGTCCGCACTAAGGTCGACAACTTTGGTATGGCCGTCAAGCAACCCAGGCACATAATTCATAGCAGATCCGTGAGGCACTGCAAGAAAGACTACATCACAGCGCTCCTTGATATCTTCAGAATCAGGATTTTCATATTTGAGATCCAGGAAACCTTCAAGATGCTTGTGCGTGCTTGTTACCGGCTTCCCTACAAGGCTTCTGGAAGTTGCCAGCTCCAGCTTGACATTGGGGTGATTGACGAGTAAGCGAAGGAGTTCTCCTCCTGTATATCCTGAAGCTCCTATTATTCCAGCCTCGATCATAACTGTCACTGCCTATTTATATCAATGCAAGATAATTGAATTTGTTTATAGAAAACTAAACGCAAAATGTTTTCCTGTTGATAATCTAAGATCACTTACTCTGTTTACAGAGAGATTCTGGCCATATGACCACATTATTTAGCCTTAAACTCACATTTTCGATGGAAATGTTATTTCATAATCAATATCAATAGAGATGTTCTTTAATAACCGATATTAATGGAAATTCTACTTAAAAGTTATTGATTATGAAAATCGATAACTTTTATTTAAACCTCATGCTGAAGACCAGAATTCACCGATGGAAGCCCGCTTTTGTTAAGAATCAGGCATCTATTTTTCCCGGCTTAAGGGATCCAGCAAGAAACCGCTGATGATTAAGAAAATCTCATAGCCGGAATTAACCCCAATTGTCCAGAAATTAAATGTCCATTTTTCATTCATTATTATAAAGAGAGCGAGTCATATTTTTAATTTTGGATCAGTAAAACTTAAATTTTTAATATATAAGTGTATTCCATATGAAATTAGACCATTTAGTAAGGCCCTTAGCACCAGAAACGGAAATTGATAAAGAAACTATTTTACCTCTAGAGCCTCTTACTATAACAAAATTTGTTATATATAGCTTCTGAAGTGAAGGGAAGAAAAATGAATAAAAAGAAGAAAATCTACCTTGCGGGTCCACTTTTCACCCATGCGGAACTCGAATATAACCTAAAAATTAAGGATTTGCTGGTAAAAAAAGAGTTCTCAGTTTTTTTGCCTCAGGAAGACGCAGAGGACACTACAGATGAACGCGAAAACCAGAATCAGAAGCTTATTTTCAAGAAGTGTGTGGAAGGAGTGGACAGCTCAGACATTGTAGTTGCGGTCCTTGACGGGGTAGATGTGGACTCAGGAACTGCCTGGGAGATTGGTTATGCTTATGCAAAAGATAAGCCTGTTGTAGGGCTTAGAACTGATTTCAGATCTTTATCAAACGGGATTGTTAATCTAATGATCGAGATGGCTATAGTTGCCCTTGCCAGAGACGAAGATGAACTATTTAAAATAATAGAGAAAGTGTAGTAATTCCAGGCCAACTCCAAACTTTTCTGGACCTGAAATTTTCTGGTCCCAGTCTTATTTAACCTCAATCTTTTTAGTACCGGCCTTTTCTGTTTCTAATCTTTTCTATTACCGACCTCTTTTGGTCCTGAGTTAATTTGACCCCAAACTAATTTTTTATTTACCAGAACTTACTCTTGAAGGTGGATTCACCAGATAACATCAGGAAATTAATATTAAGCAATAAAAAGGCTAGCGAACTTTTGTTAATAAGTTTTAAAAATGACCTTTATTTTTTCGAAGCTCTTTGTAAGCTTCTATTTTATTGGTTATATAATTATATCTCGATTGAGATCAGTTTGAGGTTTATTTCGGGACTAGAAGCCAGAATCTATAACGATTATTAAGTAAAAAAATTTTAATATAGAATACCCGACATAATAACTACTGGAGGTTAAAATAGTGACCTTTGTGAACGGATACACGTTTACAAAAGTGAAAACTTCACATGGGCCTGACATGTACGTATCCAGATTTGGGAAGCTGGTAAAGATCGTTCCATGCAATCCACATGCGGAGTTTTCCGAAAAGTACACCAATGACTTGATCTACCAAATCGAGTCAATGGAGTGAATGATAGAAAGTTTTTCCGACTTTTTCTTTTTAATTCGGACAAATTTTAATGAAAACTTTTTTTCAGGCCGAAGCCATTTCGGTCTAGCATTTTTTAGACTATTTTCCCTCTATATATACCTTGCTTTTCTCTCAACTTTTTATTAACAGTTCTTACAATCAGGGATTTTCAGGCTCTGTCAGGTTTCGATACTTGATTTATGAGGATACTTGTTTATTTATATAAAGTAAAAGAGTCAAAGTGAGAAAACTGATAGATTGTTCTAAAATTACAGGGAAATCGTAAATTAATCTGAAATATAGGTAAATTAACAAAATATAAAACACAGGAAAGTCGATAAATTGATCCGAAGTTATAGGAAAGCCGATCTCGAAGATATGGTAAGAATCTGGTACGAAGCTTCCGTCATTGCTCACTCTTTTATCCCGGCATCATTCTGGGCCTTGCAAAAAGGTGCAATGAAGGAGAAGTACCTACCACTTGCCGAAAACTTTGTTTTCCAGGAAGACAGGCAAGTCGCAGGATTCATCTCCCTTGTTGGGGAAAGAGTTTGCGCTCTCTTCGTTGCGCCGGAATTGCAGAGGAGAGGAATCGGCAAGGCTCTTCTTGAGTATGCAAAAATCCTGAAAAGGAAGCTTTCCCTCAAGGTCTACAAGGAGAATAAGAGTGCCTTTTGCTTTTATGAAATGTGTGGATTTGTGGTAGCCGGGGAAGAGATTGATGAATATACAGATCACATGCAGATTTTGATGGAATGGGACAAATTAGAATAAATTAGAATAAATTAGAATAAATTAGACTAGATTTCAATCTCCAGATTAAACTATATTAATAATCTTGCTAATTAATTATGCATCTGAATCATATTTTTTCTATGGTTATGCAATTTTCGTAACAACTAATTGACTATATAACTATTAAGCCCATAGTAAGCAAAAACATTAAATATAAACAACCCTAACTATAGGGTAGTAACTGTGGAACAATAACCTTCTTACAGAGTCACTTAATAATAACTGTAAGTGCTGCCCACCAGTTATGCTATAAATACCTGCGAACAGACTGAAGACGAGCCTGTGCCGCCTTCAAAAAACGGATTTATCCTCCCTTTGAGAAGAGTATGAGAGCCTTGAGCTCTCGGTCATCGTGCCTGTAAAAGGCGGGTAAGATTAAAAACGGACCTCCGCCGCTATTCTTCCCGTACTTTTCAGGCAGTTCTCTGCGGAGAGATAGTAACTGTTCTGGACTAATGCCAAATTTACAGATCACAAACCACTATAAAATCAAATAAAAGCAGGAAAACTGAAAGAAAAGCAAACCTGAAATCAGAAAAGTCTGAAATCGGAAAAGCTTAGATCGATGAATCCTGGATCGGAGGAGGAATCTGTATATGAGATTGCCAATAAAAAGAACAGACCGTGATGTATATAGTTGGGACCCATTTGATGAGATTAGAAGAATGCAGAATTATATGGAACAGGTGTTCAGGACTTTCCCTGCACTGGAAAGCCGATTTGGGACAGAAACATTTTCCCCGTTGACCGATGTTGTGGAAGAAGACGACAAAGTAATTGTGACAACTGACCTTCCCGGGGTTGATAGGGAGAACGTTGAGCTCAATCTAAAGGACAATGTTCTAGTAATCAGTGCAGGAAAAGGGAAAGAAGAAGAGACTGAAAAAGAAGGTTACCTCAGAAAAGAGCGTTCTTTCATGCGCTATTACCGCGAAATTCCTCTCCCCGAGGGCGTAATCGAGGAAGGAGCAAATGCTCAGCTCAAAAATGGGGTCTTAACAGTTAAGCTGCCGAAAACGAAATCTGTAACCGGGAAAAGAATCCAGATTGAATAAACAGGCATTCAGAATACGAATGCCTGGAATTAGGGAGATCAAAATCCAGATAAGCCGGATTTCAGCTTTATCGAAAATTAAAAAACGCCCGGAGTTAGGAAAAACCTGCGGGCAGGCTCAGAAACTGAATTTTGAAAGCTAGAAAGCTGCCCGCAGTAAACATTCGATCTATTCCTCACTTATTTTTTCTAAAATTCAACTTTTTTACTTATCCTTTTTAGAATTGAGCCTTTTTCGTTTATTTTTATAGAGTTTGAGCTTTTTTATTTATCTTCCTATGGAGTATATTGCTCGCCTTGGTAAACTCTCAGGAGCAGCAAGTGTTTTAGAGACTGGAGGAATTCATTCACGTGAAGGATTTTCCTCAATAACCTCGCTCTGGGGTTCTTTTTCCTTGAAAATCTGTCCTTCGAAACAGGATACCTCGGCTCCTTTGAGCCAGGCATCAGGTGAAAGGCCGGCCTTAAGGCAGGTATGGCCCAGAAACTCAAGCGAATCCATATTGTACTCGGGGGCGACCTGAGGAAGGAGCAGTCCCTGACAGTAGCCCTGTTTCACAATAAGGCCATGTTTTCCAATCTCTATACGCTCAGGAAGTTCTTCGGCAGGAGCGCTAATCTTTTCAGGTGGAGTAAGAATTGTTACCTCAACAACCAGAGAATCCAATTCATCTTCTCTCACCGGCGGAAAGCGAGGGTCGCGAGTTGCCGCAGAAATTGCAGAATCCATAATTGCGTCCTCAAGTGTGGAATCGGGAAACGGGTGACCTATACAGCCTCTAAGTAACCCGTTTTCCGTGAGCGTGACAAAAACCCCCCTCTTCTCCCTGAAAACCGGTGAAAGCTCAAAACCCAGTTCCTGAGGCTCCGGAAGCCTTTCCTCAGATAAGAACGATTCAATCGTTTTCCTTGCAAGTTTGACTGCAGCCCTACCTTCTATATCTGTAAGCATATTTGAACCAACACCTCAATTTTATTTTGATATTTTAACCTGTAAATCTTAACCGGCATTAGCTGTAAGTACTCAGCATTGCCAGTATTAGCTGCAGTACTCCAGCCATGCATCTAGCTTACAGTTAGTGTGATAATGTATATGAAAGCTAGTAAACAGTATGTTTATCGGAGCTGGTTAAAGTAGATTT
>JAMXLQ010000288.1 GCA_024280975.1 Methanosarcina sp. | reverse complement strand
CTCATAACCCGTAGACCGATGGTTCGAATCCATCCCCCGCTATGGAAAAGCTCTTTTCTTGATTTGTTTGTGTTTTAGCACTTTAAAGAGTCTTTCAGAGAATACCTTTTCAGATTTTCATATCCGGCAACTTTTTTATAGCCGATTATCGATTTATATCTAGAATCCATTTACTTATCCTTTTTTTAAGCTACTAAACTCAAGGCTTATTAAGGAAGGTTACTCTCTTACACAATGTCAAAAAATGTGAGTACTTTTTCATTTATCCCCAAAAAATGAGCAGGATGACTTTCATATGGTAATGGAAAAACTTGGAGACTCCTTACAAGGGGCGCTCAAGAAGCTAATCGGTGCGGGGCGAATTGATGAACGCACGGTCAACGAAGTAGTAAAAGATATTCAGCGCGCTCTGCTCCAGGCCGACGTGAATGTAAAACTTGTTATGGGAATGTCCCAGAAAATCAAAGAACGTGCAATGAAAGAAGACCCTCCTGCAGGTATGAACCCGAGGGAGCACGTAATCCGCATCGTTTACCAGGAGCTAATGGGGATTATTGGCAAGGGAGCTGAAATCCAGCTCAAGCCGCAGGTTATAATGATGGTAGGACTTCAGGGGAGCGGAAAAACCACAAGTACTGCAAAGCTTGCCCGTTACTTCCAGAGAAAGGGGCTCAAAGCAGGAGTTATCGCCGCGGATACCTTCCGCCCCGGTGCATATCACCAGCTTAAGACCCTTTGTGAAAAGCTCAATGTAGCTTTCTATGGAGAAGAAAACAATCCCGATGCTGTTGAAATCACCAGAAACGGTCTCAAAGCCCTGGAAAAATATGATGTGAAAATTGTGGATACGGCTGGCCGACACGCCCTTGAAGCCGACCTTATAGATGAGATGGAACGGATCAATGCCGTTGCAAAGCCGAATCACAAATTCATGGTGCTGGATGCAGGAATAGGACAGCAGGCAAGCCAGCAGGCCCATGCCTTTAATGATTCTGTAGGGATTACAGGCGTTATCATAACGAAACTTGACGGCACTGCAAAAGGAGGCGGAGCCCTATCTGCCGTTTCCGAAACAAAAGCCCCTATTGCCTTTATTGGCGTTGGAGAAACGCCGGAAGATTTTGAAAAATTCGAAGCTGACAGGTTCATTTCAAGGCTTCTTGGCATGGGAGACCTCAAAAGCCTGATGGAAAAGGCTGAAGAGACCTTGAGCGAAGAAGATGTGAATGTAGAAGCCCTGATGCAGGGGCGATTCACTCTCAAAGATATGTACAAGCAGCTTGAAGCTATGAACAAGATGGGCCCTCTCAAACAGATTATGTCGATGCTGCCAATGGGACTAGGTGGAATGGGGGGAGTTAAACTCTCAGATGAGATGTTCCAGGCTACAAGTGACAAAATGAAAAATTATAAGATCATCATGGACTCCATGACAGAAGAGGAAATGACTGATCCAAAACTCATAGGTGGTTCCCGGATAAAAAGGATCTCAAGGGGATCGGGATGCAGCCCTGAAGAAGTAAGAGAGCTTCTGAAATACCACAAAACCATGCAGACAGCTCTAAAAGGCTTTAGAGGCGGGAAATTCAATATTCAGAAAATGATGAAGAAAAAGCTTGGGATGTAATTTATCCCGGAGCTCTTTTTTTATATAATTTTATTTCTTTTTAAAATTACTAAATTTATAGAATATTTCCAAGTTCCTGAGATTGATATCGATTATTAGGGTCGAGAATTAACATCGATCTTAATATTGCTCGCAAACTTCAAGGAAGTTAGTAAGCAATTTTTCTCCTTTCTCGGTATGGGAAACCTCAGGATGCCATTGAACGCCGTAAATTGGTTTTGTAGGATGGCGCATTGCTTCAATCTCACAGATATTGGACCGGGCAAGATGGATAAAGTCTTCAGGCAGAATGGCAACCTCATCGGCATGGGAAGCCCATACAGTGGTTCTGGGTCCCAGTCCCCGCAGAATATCATCTTCTTCGAGCACCTCTACCTCAACCTCTGCATATCCGCCTTTTTTCCCTGCATGAACATGTCCCCCATATGCTAGGGCAATTGCCTGATGCCCAAGACAGATTCCAAGAATAGGGAGATCAATTTCCCGGACGTAATCAAAACATAAGCCTGCCCTATCCATTTCCGGCCCACCACTCAGGATCAGTCCATCCGGCTCCTCTGCCAGGATATCCTCAATTGGAGTTGTGTTGGGAATTATTTTCGTGTCCATATCAAGATCCCGAACAGCCCGGTGAATGAGATGGCAAAATTGTCCGTAGTTATTAACAACAAGAATTTTCAGCTCTTTCATGATTCCTTCAGTTCCTGTTTTAGTATAATTGTATACTTCTCAAGCTCTAAGTTTACTCTATTAGCCAATCTTATCCTATTTTAATTCTCGTATGTTTCCGAAGGTTAGAGCCAGTGCCCGTTTTCGTAGTCAAGAGGCTCCCAATTCTAATTTGTTTCTATGGTCTGGAACGCATTTTTCAATTATATCGTTCATTCTCAGTAAAAGTGCTCCATAATATGTGATCATTGTAGTACACTTTTATACAGAAAGGTTCAAGAATGATCGTTTCTATTAGAGTGCATATCTTGCCTTGCAGCCAGCTGGAATAGCTTTAAATAGATTGAGCGTGCTAGCATGTCACATACTAGCACAATAGTTAGAATAATATTATTATAGCAATATGGGAGCATTTTGCACCCGAAGGGGATTATAATGTCAGAAATTGGTAAAAAGATACGTATAGAAAGACTGATGAACCGGGAAAGCAGAAACATGGTCGTTATTCCCATGGATCATGGGATCTCAGACGGGCCTATTGATGGGCTTATCAATATCACAGATACAGTGAACAGAATTGCCGAAGGAGGAGCAAACGCCGTCCTTATGCAAAAAGGAATGGTAAAATACGGGCACAGGGGATACGGCCATGATATAGGCCTTATCGTGCATATCAGCGGTTCTTCTTCCCTGAGTCCGGATCCCAATGCTAAGGTGCAAGTCTGTACAGTGGAAGAAGTAATTAAGATGGGAGCTGATGCCGTTTCCATGCATATTAACGTAGGCTCTCAAACCGAAGCTGACCAGATGGAACAGCTCGGAAAAATATCCAGAGACTGTACGGAATGGGGTATGCCTCTTCTTGCTATGATGTACCCTCGAGGTAAAAAAATTACCAATCCGCACGATCCTGTAAATGTAGCACATGCTGCAAGGATCGGGGCCGAACTCGGGGCTGATGTCGTGAAAACCGTGTACACTGGAGACCCTGATAGCTTCAGAGATGTCGTAAGAGGCTGCCCTGTGCCTGTAGTTATTGCAGGAGGGCCTAAAACCTCAACCGATAGAGAACTTCTGGAGATGATTGACGGAGCAATGGAAGCCGGAGCCAGAGGTGCTGCAATCGGAAGAAACGTTTTCCAACATAGGGACCCTGTGAGGCTAACTCGGGCCATTTGCGAAATCGTACATCATAGAAGGCCTGTGGAAGAAGCTCTCGAACAGTTGAAATAAGAGCTAGATATTGGAAAGCAAGACCAGAACCTGAAATAAAAGTTAAAAAAGGAAAAAGGCCTGAGTAAAATGGAAAATATACCGGGGTTGAAGCCTTTGAGAACAAAAAGCGTGTGGATAAAAGCCGATGAAGGCGGATGGGAACAACAGAAAGAAAGGATTACAACAGGCCTTGAATCAGGAGCCGACTGTGTGCTTGTAAACCCAGGAGATGTCGAAAAAGTCAGGGAATTGGGAAATATTCCAGTAGCAGCCTTTAGCCGTGACAATAAATCCGGAGCTGAGATTATTGTCGTTGGAAAAAGAGGAGAAGGCGATGGTACAAAACCCTTACCCCTTGAAACTCCGGGTTCTCTTGACATAAACGCAGCAACCCTTCTCAGGGATAAAGGAGTGGCTGTAGGTGGATATGTTGTAATAAGGGATAAACGCTATGAGCATTTCGCAGCCGAATTGGGAAAGGTCTGCGATTTTTTGATTGTGACGGGTACGGATTGGAAGGTTATCCCTCTGGAAAACCTGATAGCTGAACTCCAGCGTTATGATGTGAAGATAATTTTCGGGGTAAAGAGTGCAGAAGAAGCAAGACTGGCCTTCCAGACTCTTGAAATTGGAGCAGATGGGGTCCTTCTTGACAGTGGAAACCCCCAGGAAATAAAAGATACCATCCAGATTGCAAGGGAGCTGGAAAGCGAAAGTACCGAACTTGAATCTGCGGTTATAACTCAAGTTGAACCTCTTGGAATGGGAGATCGAGTTTGCGTAGATACATGCAACCTCATGCAAAGGGGAGAAGGCATGCTCATAGGTTCTCAGGCAAGCGGGATGTTCCTAGTAAATTCCGAATCCGATGATAGCCCTTATGTGGCAGCCCGCCCATTTAGGGTAAATGCGGGTGCAGTTCACTCTTATATCAAAATAGGAGACAAAACTCGCTATCTCTCGGAACTCAGGACCGGAGATACTGTAACTATCGTAGATTCAAAAGGGAAACAGAGAGAAGGTATTGTGGGCAGAGTCAAGATTGAAAGCCGTCCTCTAATGCTTATTGAAGCAAAAGTAGGAGACAGGACTCTAAGCGCCATCCTGCAAAACGCCGAAACCATCAAGCTGGTTGGGAAAGACGGGAATCCTATTTCAGTTGCCAAACTCAAGAAAGGGGATGAGGTTCTGGTTCGTCTGGAAGAAGGAGCCAGGCATTTCGGTAAAAAGATCGAAGAAACGATTATAGAGAAATAACCTATCAGAAGTGATTGTTGGCGGAAGAGAAAACCGGAGCAAGCAATGATTCATATTGGTCCGCTTGACCTTGAGAAAAAAGCTGCAGTTGTTGCAGTAATCCTTGAAAAGCCCCTTGAAACTTCAAGAAAAGCCGCAGAAATGGGAGCTGATATTCTCGAAATCCGGCTGGATTTACTTGGAATAAGGGACCTGGAAACAGCTTCAGAAACAATCCGAAAAGTAAAATCCGAAACCGGGCTTCCGGTAATTCTCACAAATCGCTCCAGTACAGAAGGAGGTAAATGGGAAGGAAAAGAGGCCGAAAGAATCGGACTTCTTACAAGTCTCCTTTTCGTGAAAGACGGGCCAGATGCAGTAGACATCGAGCTCTCTACCGAAAGAGAAGCGAGAGCTCGAGTAATAAAAGCGGCAAAAGCGTGCGGAAAAACCGTAATCATTTCTTCCCATGATTTTTCAAAAACGCCAGCTTTTCAGGAAATGAGAACTATTTTTGAAGAGGCATTTCTGGCAGGAGCAGATATCGCGAAACTTGCTGTTATGCCGCATTCGATGAGAGATGTACTTGACCTGTTAAGAGTTGCCCTGGAAACCAGAGAGTCTGGAGGCGCTATATGTGCAATCGCTATGGGAAAGCTCGGAAAGCATACAAGGGTAATTGCTCCTTTTTACGGTTCGGTCCTGACATATGCGGCTGTTGAAGGTGCAGTCTCTGCGGCTCCCGGCCAATTTCAGGTAGATGAAGTAAAAAAGATAATGGAGCTGCTCGAATGAAACAAATTTTTGGCGTATTTGGAGATCCGATAGGCCATTCCCTGTCTCCTGCAATGCATAATGCAACTTTTTCAGCCCTTGGGATGGACTGCGTCTATCATGCTT
>JAMXLQ010000287.1 GCA_024280975.1 Methanosarcina sp. | reverse complement strand
ATCATAAGAGCGTCTTTTGGAACATACTCAGCTACGCCATAAAGATTGTCAAGAGCATTTGTAGCTGTCATTCCATGAGCAATAGGGCAGACACCACAAATTCTCTGAGTAAGAAAAGCTGCGTCTCTTGGATCCTGGTGCTGCAGAATGCGTTCAAAACCTCTGAATATAAGGGAAGATGACTGTGCATCGGTAATAAAACCGTTAGCATCTACTTCAGTAGATACGCGCTGGTGACCTTCAATTCTGGTTAAGGGATCAACTGTAACGTTTACCATTTTTCACTCACTCTCCTTTTCCCATTCTCCTAACAGCATGTACGCCAGCAGCAACTGCAGCTGCACCGACTGCGACCTTGGACACGGTATCGATGTTAGCTCCAAGTACCACTCCCTTATCTTCAGCTTCGACAAACAGGGGTCTTGAACCGTCAGGGAAGTTAGGCTCCACACAGGCTATACAGGGGCCGCCTGCCTGGGTACACATGCTGACTGAGCCGTTCCACCTGCGGATTCCACAGTCTGCATGGGCGTAAGGGGCTTTGCATCCAAGCTTCCATAAGCATCCTGGCCCGCCAATCTCTTCATCGAGCTCTCCACGGTCATAGTATCCGCGGCGGGGACAGTTGTCATGGACAACATGGTCTGGAGGGAAGAAGACTTTTGGCCTGTTGTACTGGTCCAGAACGGCAGGAAGGTCATCGGGAATCTTGATCTTACCAAGGATAACTGCGCCCAAGGTAAGAAGTATCCAATCAGGATGAGCAGGACAACCCGGAATGTTGATTACGGGTTTATCGATGCCAAGTTCTTTAAGCATGCCTTTTGATGCATCGGTTTTTGAAAATGCTACTCCTCTATAGTCCGTGTTCTTGGCAACATCACTGGCTGCATTGGTAATTCCTCCCCAGCAGGCACAGGCCCCGACTGCAACGATAGCTGCGGCATGCTTTGCAGCCTCTCCAAGGGTCTCCTTGAAAGTCTTGTTTCCGATAACCAGGTAACGCCCTGAACCATCCGGACCATTCGGAATTGAACCTTCAACGACCAGGATATACTTACCTTCTTTGAAAAGTTCTTCAAGGAGAATCTCGGAGTTAAGCTCGGAGGTGTTTACAAGCTTACCATCATTCCAGATTCCCTGCTGTGCACAAAGAGTCTCATGGAAAGCAAGATTGACATTGAGCTTTTGTAATGCCTGTGCAAAGTCAGGATTGCCTGCATTTAAGACCGATTCGGAACAGCCGGTACATTCGGAACCGTGCAGCCAAACAAGCTTGGTCTCTGGGAATTCAAGCGCCTCTGCCATTTGAGCTCCATAGGTGTTCAAGAATACAGTTGCACCCATTGCACCTACAGCTTTCATGAAAGTGCGCCGATCCATTTTTAAGAAATCCACACTGTCCAGTGTACGGGCAAGATTTTTGATTCCAGTACTCATCTCTACCACATCTTGATTTTACCCAAATTTATATATTTGAATGAATGTTAATAATTGTCCACCGTAATTATATAAATGTATACATAAATTTACAATTAATGATTTCAATGAGGGAATAGTATTTAAGGTTTTTTACACGATCCAATAAATATATTAATTGGCTGCATTGAAGGAAGAAAATGCGGTAATAAATATGATGAGCTTTTAAATAAATAACATAATTCAATGTACACGAATGGACAATATGGTACAACTGTGCATAATTAATTCATTTCGAAAGAGGAAAAAGAATCAAAAGAATTAATTTAATTTAAAAAGTTAAAAATTACAGATGAAGTTGTAGATCATAATTAGAATTTGTTCGTATTATTACAAAATGTATAAAAATAAGATAAAACGCAGAAAAGTTTTTGAAAGGCAACGAAAAAAGCCATTTATTTTTAAGGGATGTTTAATAGATTGAGCTATCTCAACCGGCTGATATTTCGTGAAAGAAAGTCATGACATCCCTATTAATCCTGTTTGAAGTTTTAAAGAGTCCGGATTATCGGGCTCCTGATAGAAACTGGCGTTTTGGTTCCAGATCTATCTAAATCCTGATCTGTAGCGTTCTGGATAAAACTTTTAAGAAAAAGACTCAAAATAGAAAAGAGATGCTAAAAGAACCCATTTTTTGCTTGAAGCTGTAGAACAAATACTACGCAAGCCTTATTTATTTAATACATTTTAGAACTTAAAGAAATTATACTTCGAAAGAGCGATTTAGAATCTTTTCTAAAACAGACCTCTAAAGCAAGTTCAAGAGTCAAGCGAAAAACATTTTTAAATTATGCAAGCTAAATGAAAAAACAAAAAGAATATAAAATAGAACTAGAGAATTTTGAAAAACAATTTTTGACAATATATTTACTCAAAACATAGAATCCGGTTCTTGTTCACGATACTTTCATTTTTCCATTTGCGGCAAGTGAAGAATGAAAAAAATGGATATTTAGGAAAGATAGTAAAAGAGGATGAACAAGTAAAAGGATAAAGCTGTTTGACCAGTTAAGAAAATAGAACTGGAAGGGTTTTTTACTCAGTTAGAACCTGTAGATATATATACCCTACAAATATATATCTCTTGTAAAATAATTCTTGTAAAAGCTTTAGTACAGGAATTTATCTAGTGAAAAATGTAATTACAAGTAATTATTATAAATAATAGGATTTTAAAAGAAAAGAGTTAGAGGAAACATGTGTATAGCTATTCCTGGAAAAGTAAAATCCATTGTAAACGAGAATACTGCAACGATTGACATGGGCGGAATCTGCAGAGACGTTAATATGGATCTCATGGGAGGCGCCGATGAGTCCATGATCGGAAAACACTTTCTTGTTCATGTTGGATATGCAATATCGGAAATATCAGAAGAAGAAAGTGAAGAGACAATGCACCTTCTAAAACAGATCGCAGGACTTGAAGATATAGATACCTTTGAGAGTGAATCCCCCTAAAAGCGGATCTGATAAAAAATGGAAAACGGGAATTTACCTTCGAAGCCATTAGTTCCGGAATTTGAAAAAAAACTTCTGGAAAGAATCAGAAGTTCGAAGATACCACTCCGTATAATGCATGTTTGCGGAACGCACGAGCGAACTATAGCAAAATATGGGTTAAGGAGCGTCCTTCCAGAAAATATCGAGGTAATAAGCGGTCCAGGATGCCCTGTCTGTGTTACTCCTGAAGAGGATGTAAATGTCGCAATCGCCCTTGCAAAGAGTGGAGCAACTGTCGTCACCTTTGGAGATATGATGCGGGTTCCTGGTTCGGCAGAAAGTTTGCTGGATGCAAAGTCCGAAGGGGCAGATGTGAGAATGGTTTACAGCATCGACGATGCAATTGCCCTTGCCGAGAAGAAGCCGGGACTTGAAGTAGTCTTTTTTGGAATAGGCTTTGAGACCACCGTTCCTGCAAATGCGGCTGCTCTTTTAAGAAACACACCCGAAAATTTCAGCCTTCTTGCCTCGCAGAAGCAAACTCCTCCTGCAATCGAACTCCTTGCCAGGGACGCAGACGTTGATGCCTTCATAGCTCCAGGACATGTGGCAACCATAATCGGCACAAAGCCTTTTGAACCTCTTGCGGAAAAAGGATTTCCTGTTGTTGTAAGCGGGTTTGAACCAGGGGACATTCTTCTAGGAATAAATCTGTTGCAAATGCAGGTAGAAGAAGGTAGCCCAAGAGTAGATAATGGCTATCCAAGAGCTGTAAAACCGGAAGGAAACCAGATTGCTCTGAAAATTATGGATAAGGTGTTTGAAACTTCTGATTCTGAGTGGCGAGGCATAGGAAGAATAGAGAATTCTGGACTTGCGCTCAGGAGAGAGTTTGAGGAAAAAAATGCCGCAAAAAAGTATGAAGACGTATATGCCTCTGCTCTTGAAGACGTCAGAAAGAAAACAGGACGAAAAGACAAGAAGCGCTGTATTTGTGCAGCTATCCTTACAGGAAAAGCAAAGCCTTCACAATGCCCGAATTTTGGGAAGGACTGTACTCCGAAAAGTCCTGCAGGCCCCTGTATGGTAAGCCAGGAAGGCATGTGTTACAACTGGTTCAGATACTCAAGAGAAGGAGGAAGTAGACTTGCATGAACTTTCCATTGCATGTGAAATTTTCGAGCAGGTAATGGCCACGGCTACAGAACATGGAGCCACGGAAGTTAAGCACGTAACCCTTCAGATGGGAAGACTATCTCATACTAATCCAGAACAACTTAGCTTCTGTTTCAAAGCCATTGCAGAGGAAAGTATTGCCAAAGATGCGGATTTTATTGTAGAAATGGTACCTCCCTCGCTTGAATGCGAATGCGGATACACGGGAACAATAGATGAAAAACAGATACGAGAAAGTTGTCAGTTCAAAAGCGAACTTCTAGCTTATGTAGCAGCCATGGAATGTCCAATCTGTGGAAAGGAGGCAAATATTACGGGCGGCAGAGAACTGATAATTAAAAGTATAGAGATAGAAACCGAAAATCAGGATTGAACCTCAGACAGGTAAAAACAAAAAGAATCCCCAAGTGATGTTTATGTTAATGCATGTAATCCATATGGAACACGATGTCTACAAAGCAAATGACAAAGTTGCTGAAAAAAACAAAAAAAGACTTGACAAGCATCAGGTATTCTCAGTAAATGTTATGGGAGCTATTGGCTCAGGAAAAACAACTCTTATTGAAGAGGCAATTAGACAACTTAAAGAAAAATATAAAATAGCTGTGATTGCAGGGGACGTAATTGCAGAGATGGACTCATCTCGTTTCAGGAAGCTCGATGTCCCTACGGTTCCTGTGAACACCGGAAAAGAATGCCATCTGGATGCAAAGCTTGTAGAAAAGGCTCTGGATGAAATCGACCTTAATAACACGGATCTCCTGCTAATTGAGAACGTAGGCAACCTCATTTGTCCTGTGGACTTTAAATTGGGAGAGCATCTGAGAGTTGTAATCGTTAGTGTGACCGAGGGAGACGACATTATCCTGAAGCACCCAATGATTTTCAAGACTGCTGATCTTGCGGTTATAAATAAAGTTGACATTGCACATGCAGTGGATGTTGAAGCTGAGAAAATGCGAGATGACATCTTGTCTTTAAATCCGAAAGTGCCGGTAATCCTAACTTCGAAGCATGATTGGGAAAGCCTGGAAACTTGGATTAGTTTTATCGAGCTTGGAATTAAAGAAGCTCAGAAGAAATAAGATAGGTTAAAGAGAATTAAAGTAAAAGCAGGTTAAAGAGAATTAAAACAGGTTGAGAAGATCTAGAGAGTTTAGAAGACGGAAAAAAGGAGACCTATATGAAATCCAATACCATTTCTCTTGAGCATGGTGCAGGCGGAGAGGTAATGCAGGCACTTATAGGAGAAATAATTCTTAAAAATTTTCGTAATAAAAGCGCAGGCTCAATAGGGCTCGAATGCCTTGATGATGGATCCACGGTCAGGCTTGAAGGCTTCGAGAAGGGATGCGAACTCGTAATGACCACTGACAGTCATGTGATAACACCTGCTTTTTTTCCAAATACCAATATAGGGAGGCTTGCAGTTGCAGGCACTATCAATGATCTTACGGTTATGGGAGCAAAGCCCCTTGCCCTAACCTGCGCGGTCATAGTTCCTGAAGGTTTTCCACTCAGGGAGTTTGAGGAAATAATTAAAACAATGGATGAAACTGCTGCAGAGGTTGGCGTGCCCATAAT
>JAMXLQ010000286.1 GCA_024280975.1 Methanosarcina sp. | reverse complement strand
ACCACCAATATACTTTCCGATATAGTAAACAGGAATGACAGTTAGAGCTCCGAGAACTGCAGGAAAGTAAGCTCCAACAGTATCAACAAGATGAGAGCTGGGATGACCCATTCCAAGAACCAGTGAGGTTATGGCCATCATTTGATCGAACAAAGGACCAAAATGGATGTAACTCCCGTAAGGATAATTGGTCATGGGGTTGAAAAACATTCTCTGGGGGTAGTTTTCAAGCAGAATGTTTAGGGTACGCATATGATACCAAGCATCATTGGTCGCAAACCTTACGGATCCATCGGACAAGAACACCGTATCTGAAGGAATTGTTCTTATCCATAAAGATATAAGACCGATTATCGCAACTACTAGAGTATAAGGCCAACAGGACTTGATTTTATTTTGAACTGACAATACAGGACGATCCTGAGAACTCATAGTATCCCCTTTATAGAGCTTACTTTATAAATTAAGATAGAATTATGGAAAAGAAAATTAAATAGATGATATTAATTCTATGTAACAGTTTATAATTCTATCCCATTTCTGATCAGGAGCTTCGTAATGCTTTTTCTCTCCGAACTGGCTGAGAATAGCTTTCCTGATGGAATCAACATCGGCGGGGGGTACAAAAAAAGTTCCTTCATAGTTAGCCATTGATTCTTTCAAGCCACCTACCTCAGAAACAACAACAGGTTTTCCAAAAGACATGGCAATGTGTGCAATTCCGCTTTGAGATGCTCTCAGATAAGGCAGGACTACCACATCTGCAGCACTGAAATATAAGTTTACTTTTTCGTCAGGAACATATTCATCTACCAATGTAATCTTATCATGAAAAGGAGAAGCTTTAATTTGGTCAAGTAATTCCTTGCGGTCTTCCCAGATTTCTCCGACAATCAATAACCGGCTTTTTTCGAGGATTTGGGAGGGCAACAGTTCAAAAGCGCTGATAAGGTAGGGAGTTCCCTTGTATTTTCGAATTAAACCGAAAGAAAGTATAACGAAATCATCCGTTATTGAGAGGCTTCTTCTTGCTTCTTTTATGTCAAGCAATTCTCCGTACTGGTCATAAAGTCCATGCGGGATTACATGGATTTTTTCAGGGGAAATAGAGTATCTTTTAGCAACAAGCTCTTTATCGGATTTGGAATGAGTAATATATGCATCAAGGTTTTTACGAAGCAATTTTCCTGTTATTTTGGAGTATAAGCGAATTGGAAGTATTGATTCTTCAAAAGGGTCTACAACTTCATGAAATTCTATAATTATTTTTGGTTTATGCAGCAAACCTGCAAATATCTTAAGTAGAAGCTGCATATGCGCAACCGAAGAGGTCCACCACTGTAAAACTATAATATCTGGCTTTTGTGCTTTAAGAAAGCGATATGCTTGAATCCAGGTCAGTGGATTGTTATAGTCCATGCCGTCAAAGACAGGAATCTCGGGTGAAAAATTCAAGTCGGAAATGTTTTTCCCTACGTGCGATTTTCCAGGAAAAAGAAATGTTGGAAGCAGCTGTCGAAAGCAGATCACTGAGACATCTTTTTCCATAGACATGGCGTTTGCCAGACGGATAGTGTAATAACTGATGCCGCTCAAAAAACGTTTCGAAGGTCCGACTACGCAAATGCTTTTATTAGATGTCATTTGCCTAAACTATCACATTATCTTTATATTAAACTAATGCATTACTCCACATAGATTCCAGTATAAAAGAGGTTCAGCCTTGAAAATAGCCCAGATCTGTCCCCGTTATTCTCCTGATATAGGAGGAGTAGAAACTCATGTCAAAGAAATTAGTGAAAGACTGGTTAAAGCAGGGCATGATGTGGAGGTTATAACAACTGATCCCACAGGAAAACTGAGCAGAAGAGAGACGATAAACGGAGTAAAGGTTGTCAGGTTCAGATCTTTCGCTCCGGGGAATGCGTATTATTTCGCTCCTCAGATCTATACTTATCTCAAAAAGCACAACTATGATATAATTCATGCACATAGCTATCATGCTTTTCCTGCATTCTTCGCATCCCTTGTCAGGCACGGCGAAAAATTTGTATTTACACCCCATTATCACCGGCATGGCCATACTGAGTTCAGAGATTTACTACATAAACCGTATAGGCTTCTTGGGAGGACAATTTTTTCCAGGGCAGATTCAGTAATATGTGTCTCGGAGTATGAAAAGAGACTTGTGGAATCGGATTTCGAGGTTGCCGCAAAAACTGTAAAGATCCCTAATGGAATAAACCTTAAAGAATTCGAATATCTGAGGCAGCCTGGAAAAAGCTCAAACAGGAAAGCCGGAAGAGAAGAGATTCTTCTTTATGTGGGTCGCCTGGAAGAATATAAAGGAGTACAATACATTATTCAGAGTCTACCTGAACTCCAGGATTTCCGGTTGAAGATCGTCGGAAAAGGTCCATATGAAGCTGAGCTTCGCAATATGGCGAAAAGTTTTGGGGTGGAAGGAAGGGTCGAATGGTTAAAAGAACTTTCAAGGAAAGAGCTACTTGAATGCTATGCAGGTGCAGATATATTTTTGATGCTTTCTTCTCATGAGGCTTATGGGATAACGGTTGCAGAGGCTCTAGCGACCGGAATTCCGTGTATAGTGGCAAAAGGGAGTGCACTTGAGGAGTTTGTGGACGGAAGAAATTGTATTGGGATTGAGAATCCTGTTTCAAAGCAAAAAGTGACAAGAGCACTGAAGGAAATTAAGAACAAGGAAAGAAAAGAAAATTCCGGGATAGATAAAAACATAATGGATTGGAACGAAGTTTCAGCCAGAATTGAGAAACAATACACAAAGGATAAAAACTAAGTTACTCAGATAAAGAATAAACTATTCAGAATAAAATAATAAATCGCTCTTTTAAAGTAAAAGATTTTATAAATCATTCCGGGTTTTTGGAGAACTAAAATATGGAAATAGATTATATAAACGGTTTGAGAACAAATGAAAAATTCGGAATGTCAAAATATCAAAGTGAGATCCACAGCAGGTTAAACGATATCAAATTAAATCGGATAGAATATCCCAATATATCAAAAGTACCCGGAATTAACAAGATTATCGAATGGGTTGCGTATCCGTTCATTGTAAAAAAGAAAATAGATAAGAACAATATCAAGAATATAACTCGCCAGGATCTAGCATTTACTCTAGAATTAACGGGTTTAGAAAAAACCATTGTTACTTGCCACGATATCATACCTATAGCATATTACAATACCCCAAGTCCTCTCTGGAAACTTAATGCAAAAGGACTGAGAAAGGCAGAAAGAATAATTACAGTGTCTGAATTTTCTAAACAGGATATCAGTAAATATATAAAATATCCTGAAGAAAATATAGAGATCATACCCCCTGCAGTAGACCATAATCTGTACTATCCAAATCGAAGTAAAGAATGTTTATTAAAATACAATATTGGTGACAGTGAGAAAGTAATTTTATATGTTGGAGCTGAAGAGCCTAGAAAAAATATCCAATTTCTAATAAATTCATTCAGCAAATTAAAAAATAAGATATCAAATGTAAAATTGTTGAAAGTAGGGACCCCAAATTACCTGTTCGTAAGGAAAAAACTCCTTAAACAGATAGAAGCTCTGAACTTACAGAATGACGTCATTTTTACAGGATATGTCTCAGAGTCGGAACTTGCAGAGATATACAATGCTGTGGACTTGTTTATATTTCCTTCTTTATATGAAGGATTCGGAATACCTCCCCTGGAAGCAATGGCTTGCGGGACACCCGTCATAACTTCAAATACTTCATCTTTACCTGAAGTTGTGGGAGATGCAGCTATAATTGCAGATCCATATGATGTAAATAAATTTGCTGAAGAAATGTATGAGTTATTAATGAATGAGAGTCTCAAAGAAGAGATGATTAAAAAGGGACTGAAAAGGTCAAAAATGTTTAGCTGGGACATATCTGCAAAAAAAACGTTAAAAATATATAAGGAATTGTGACCTTAGGTCAGAACTCCATCCCCAATTCCTTTCAAAAAAGAAACCAAAGATGGCAAAATTTCCTTACTTTTTTGATGGTAAAAGATACCACCAATGATCATCCAGAAACGATATCCAAAAAAATAAATTAGAAAAGAAAAATATTGTTTTTTCGATGAATGTTTTTTCATAAACCAAAATATATTCCTATAATAGTGATAAAGGGTAAAACCGGTTATTTTATTGCTTGTAGCTCCACCTTTGTGCCAGATTTTTCCTTTTGGCACGTAAACTATTTTGTATAATGCTTCAGAAACACGCACACACCACTCAGTCTCTTCAAGGTATGCGAAATAATCTTTATTCAAATACCCAATTTTATGAAACAATTCACTTTTCGCAAGTAATGCACAACCTATTACACTGTCGACATTTTCAGGCTCGTCTGAATACTTATTTTCAGAAGGTGTCAGGTTAATTACTTCACCTTTGTTCCAATAAATTTTTGCACCCGCAGATTGAATTACTTGAGGACTTTTGTATTCGTATACAGTTGGCCCCAGTATTCCGATACGCGAATCACTCTCTGCCACCTTTATCAGTTCATTTAAAAAATAAGGATCAACAACTGTATCGTTATTAAGTAAAAGAATATAATCCGGATTAAGGTTGTTTAAAGCAAATCTAATACCAATATTGTTTCCTTCAGCAAAGCCATAATTATTATCGTTTTTTATAAGAATCAAATTTCTTCTTGGAACTAGGTTACTAATCGCTTCATTTATCGAAGCCGAGGATTCTAGTTCACTCTTTGAAAACTCCTTCACATAAATAGGCTTGTTTTCGGGGGAATAATCAAAGAATTTAGATTCGACTTTAATTTTTCCTTCAGCGTAATCTTTTATTTTTTGTATGGAATCATCTTTTGAGCCATTATCGACTACGATGATATCGTAAAGAGGATACGCTATTTGATAAATAGACTCTAAACATTCTATAGTATCTTCCCAACCATTCCAGTTGAGAATAATAATGGAGACTTTGGAAATCATTTTTGTTCCTGGATGTTTGATTATTACCTAATTTCACTATTATTACGAAGCAAATCCCCGCCAACACTAGGTATTCCTTCAGAATAGCGGTGATAATTCATATTTAATAGTTCTCTTATAATAAGTGGAATTCTTTTTATCCTGCTAGCAGGCAGATGAGCACGTATACAGTAGTGGGAAGCTCGAGCCTTAAGAAGTGGGATTTTATTTGTTTTTAAGGAAGGAAAATGAGAGTTAACTAAATGTTCATAGGCCAATGTGTATCTTATACATTCTGGCTGAAAATTGGAGTAATCAGACTCCAAATTTTTTAGCTGATATATTTTTCTGTGAATTTTCTGATATATAGTTAAACCTTCATCACCAGCTCCTACTTGCTGCAGATGATGTTGACGGTATTTAATAAGAGGCTCTGAAATCAGATTTAAGTCGGACGCAAAAGCAATTAACAGTGCTATCCATCCATCATGAACCCAAGCATTCGGAATAGGAAAAATTAATTTTTTAAATTCCGAACGAAATGCCATTGTTGAACCAGTTACAACATTGCGTTTAAGCAATACTTCAATAAATTTACCATGAGTAAAGTAATCTTGCTCTTTTTGATTAAATCCATTAGATTGCCACTGACTATATCCCAAAGACTTTAAATTTTCGTCTACTAATTCTGCATCCGTGAAAATAAGTGCCGTCGAAGGAGAAATAGAAAACTGGTTTTCAATTTTCTCCACCTTTTCAGGATTCCAGACATCATCCTGATCGGATAAAAAAATAATATCCCCTGTACATAAGCCAATTGCTTTTTCAAAATTTTTAGTAGAACCTAAATTTTTTTCGTTGATATATATATTTACAGGAAAAGAAACTTTAGAGGCAAATTCCTTTAAGATTTCTAATGTATTGTCTTTTGATAGATCATCGCAAACAATCACTTCATCTGGAACTCGCGTCTGAAAAGCTATACTTTCAAGTTGTTCCTGTAAAAATTGAGCACCATTATAGGTACAAAGAGCAATAGAGATTTTCAAAAAGTTTGAGTCTCCGCTAAATTTGTATTATTTTATTTAAATAGCAACCGAATAAACTAAATTCATTTCACCAATAAATCTAAAAACTTTAATTTATTGAGCTTGGACAGAGCATTAGTTTTGAAAGAGAAAGCAAATATGATGCCAACTTTCTATGAGAACAATAAATATCTAATGAAAACATCCTGCATAAGACAATGGATTTAGGTTAGTACTTTTTCATAACTTGAAGTAAAGGAAAAATCTCTATGAATCCATATCAACTTATTGGTCATTTTTGATTTTAAAGGAAAATCTCAGGATATAATTTAAAATAATTATCAAGACACATAAATTCCTTGAAAAATTAGTTATGACTATTTCTGAGTAATTCTACCAGAGTATATTTAAGTAATTAATCGTATAAAATTGCCCTAAGTAGTAATGAATAAAAAAAATAACACTGTTTGCTCAAACAAGTATCCCTTGTTTTAGACTTATAAGATATTTCGCTCATATCAAAAAACTTACTACATATCATGTTCTCAATAAAACATACTTAGCCACAGATTGTATCTAGTTAAATTGAAATTACTCGATGTGAAAGAATATTATTGAAATGAACTCTACATAAAAAACACATAATAGCTTATTCAAAAATGTGGTTCAGATGCAACTATTTGAGTTGTGATTGAATGGATAAGAAAAAAAATAGAAGTTCAGAATATGATAACTTTTGGATGATAAAAAATAAAATTAAAGAAACTTACATGTCTTTTTTACTGCAAGTGTTAACTAAATTTCGAGGTTTGATAAGTAAGCAACTACCTCTAAATACAAAAAGAAGAGAAATATATGATTTTGCTATTTTAAATGTTCAGATATTCAAACGTGAAGGTTTAGAGTTATTCATTCATCAAGTTAAAAATCAAAATTTTAAGAATTACATAAAATCTTCAGAAATTCCAATATTTGAATCAAAAATCGGTAAATCTGATGGTGGCATCTCTCTTGTTAAACCTTTACAGGGAGAGTTCAATTTTCCAGCAAATAACCTAAACAAAATAAATATATTTACAACTATATCTCAAAAAGTAAATTCCAAGCTTAAACTGCAAATAGTTAGTGAAAAAAAAATGGTAATAAGAGAATCGACAGTAAAAAGTGATGAAATAAAAAATAATGAGTATACTTCATTTAAATTTAAACCAATAAAGGAAAGTAAAGATAGAACATTTTATTTTAGACTGGAATCCGTAGGTGAATCCGCAGCCTCAGTACCATATGAAAAAACAAGCGAAATAAAGGAATTAACGCTATTTTATGATGGTGAGAACCTAAATAGCAAAATTGGGTTTCAGGTATTCTCAGACCTCGGAATACAATATGAATATGATTTATGGATGTTAAGAAATAATCTACCTGCCACAAAAAAAGAAAGATATAGAGAGGAAGCACAAAACTTTGCTTATAAACCCAAGATAAGTATAATAATGCCAGTTTATAATGTGGATGAAATTTGGCTTGAAAAAGCTATTGATTCTGTCATAAATCAACTATATACTAACTGGGAACTATGTATAGCCGACGATGCCTCCACAAAACCTCACATAAAATCCATTCTAGAAAAATATTTGAAACTAGATTTCCGCATTAAAGTAAAATATCTGAGTAATAATCTTAACATTTCAGGAGCTTCAAACGAAGCCCTACTTTTAGCTACTGGTGAATTTATAGGATTGCTCGATAACGATGATGAATTAAGCGTCGATGCTCTTTATGAAGTTGTAAAAGTACTGAACAAAAAACCTGATATTGATCTTATTTACAGTGATGAAGACAAAATTGACATGAAAGGAAATAGATGCAACCCTTTTTTCAAGCCTGATTGGTCCCCTGATGTACTATTCTCAGTAAATTATGTTTGTCACTTTGCAGTAATCAGGAAAACAATTGTAGACGAAGTAGGAAGATTCAGAATAGGTTTTGAAGGAAGCCAGGATTACGATCTATTTCTAAGAGTTGCAGAAAAAACAAATCGGATCGAACATATACCAAAAATATTATATCATTGGCGAATGATTCCGGGCTCAACTGCATTAAACATTTTCTCTAAAGATAAAGCACAGATTAACGGTATCAAGTCATTACAGGATTACCTGGATAGGAAAAAAATAGATGGAAAAGCAGCTGCCACTATAAATAGAACAAATTACCAGGTAGATTACGAGATAAAAGGATCCCTACTGGTTTCAATAATAATTCATTTTGATGATAATGTGCATGTTAAAAAATGTATTCACAGCATTATCAAAAACACAGAAGAGTCTGGATACGAAATATTACTCATGGTGCCTAAAAAGAAAGAAAAACAATTGTCAATTAATTTTTACCCTGCAAAAAAACACCCTGACATAAAAGTCTTAACATATGATGAATCTTGGACTGCATCTGTAATAAATAATTTTGCTGCAGAAAAAGCCAGTGGAGATTATCTATTATTTATGAATAGCAGAATAGAAACTACTAATAGAAACTGGCTAATTTCTCTATTGAAAAACGCAGGAAGAGAAGAAATAGGTTGTGTTTGTCCTAAAATTCTCAACGTTGATGGTACAATAAAACAGGCAGGAATCATATTAGGTCTGAACGGCGAGAAATACGATGTTTTTTCAGGTAATCCTGAAAACAACTGGACCAACTTTGGTTTGGATACATGGTCCAGGGATTACCTTGCAGTCAGCGGAGAATGCTTGATGATAAACAAAAAAAGATTTTTCCAAGCAGGTGGGTTTGATAAAAACAAAGACTATGGAAATGATATCGATTTATGCTTGAGGGTATATAAAAAAGGTTTTCGGAATCTTTGCATAGGAACAGTATCTGTATACCAGCTTGGAATAGGTTCAAGAAAGGATGAGATCTCGCTCACTGATGTACGGAGGATTTTAGAACCTTACAGGACTTTTCTAGAAACAGGAGACCCTTATTATAATCCAAACTTGAGCTTGAAAGAAAACCTATGCAAGCTAGAACTGAAGCAGTAGCAGTATTTACCAAATATTCAATAACATGAGTCTTTTAACCGATTAAAACATAAATTTAAGCTGAAATTGGATGTGTATTTGATTTTATATTTTAATTTTAGCCCTAAAACTTAACACTTAATGTTAAATATTTTTTATACAAGATCTAGCTATTAAATTAAACTATCTGGACATAAGAAATTTGTAAGATATTTTTAATATTTTATATAAAGTGCAAAAACACTTAATTCTTACCTCAACAACATCATAAAGTCTTCTTCAGAAACTATTTTTTTATTTTGAAGTTCTGATCTTTTAGAGATTATAACAGGAAGATTTTCAAGAGCAGCTAGATCTCCTTTAATCATAGATTTAATTAGATTGAATTTTTTGTTTCTGGTTAAATCATATAATGTGAAAAAAATGAAACGAGCCTTCCAGATTAAAAATGATAGAATAACTTTTCGAGGCAAACTTTTAAAAACATAATAGTAAGAATTTCTTTCAAGAAGATACTTCTTAAAAGGGGAATCGTTCCCAAGGGTAGCAGAATGTATGTGATAAATCACAGCTTGAGGAACACAAACGCTCTTCCATCCAAATAGCCTTGCACGGATAGCAAGGTCAACATCCTCATAATAAGCAAAAAAATCTTTGTCAAAGACACCTATCTGATTTAACATTTTTACTCTATAGAGAGCAGCACCAGCACATACTCCGAATACCTCTGTGGTCTTACCATATTGACCAAGGTCTTTTTCATTGTGACCTTCCTGATAAGCTCCCCCATCCTTGCTAACATAGATCCCAACTGCGTCGATAGTGTCCGGATTGCTTAATGATAATATCTTTGGCTGGCAGGAGCCTATATTTTCATCGTGTTCCAGAGCGTTTACAAGTTTCTCCAGCCAATCAGGTTCTACTATTGTATCATTATTCAGCAAAGCAATGTACTTGGTTTCCTGTCTTGCCAAGACTTCTCTTATAGCTACATTATTTCCTTCAGCAAATCCAAGATTTTTCCCGTTTTCAATGAGTTTAACTTCAGGATAATGATCTTTAAAATATTTTACAGATCCATCTGTAGATCCATTATCGACTACTATGATCTCATAATTAGGATATGTTGTTAGCTTGAGAGCTTCAAGGCAATTTATCGTATTCTCTTTACCGTTCCAGTTGAGAATGATAATAATAACTTTAGGACAGTCCATTTTTATCTTCCAAACACCTGATTAAATAAATTGATCTCTTCCTTTTCAAAACCATTTATAATATACAGGACAATAAAGTATATAATTGCTGCAAATAAAATCAGCAATATCAATGTAAAACTATGGAAAATTAAAAGAATAATACCCATAACAGCTCCTGCAGCTAACGATTTAAGGATAACATCAATTAATAAACCAGATAAATTTTGTACATGTATATTAGAAATCATCAGTATTCCCACAGCTAATTCGGAACAGACAGTTGCAATAGCCGCTCCGTTATAACTGAATTGAGGAATTAATATAAAGTTTAAAAATATGTTAAGAACAGCTCCTGTGCAAGTGAATATCATGAGAGCTCTCTGTCTATTTGTTGAAGAAAAATAGGTTGAAGGAGCATAGTTGATAAAACTCAGAACACTTGCCCATATTAAAATTTGTAAAGCGACAGCTGAAGGAGAATATTGTACATCACGATATATTAACAAAATAATTCTTTCTGCTAGAATCGTAGTTCCAATACCAATTGGAATTGCAGTTATTGTCAAAAATTTAAATGACTTTTTGAAAGCAAATTCCAGAGATTCTTTTGAACTAACATAGAATTTTGAAAATACCGGGTACATAGTACTCATCAGAACTACAGGTATGAAACTAAGAGCATCTATTAACCTGTAAGAGGCTGAGTACAATCCAACTGCAGTGTCCCCACTTATTATCGAAAGCATTACCATATCTATTTTAAAATAGATCAGAACGAAAACACTATTCAACCAGAATGGAAATGATTCTGAAATTACTTGTTTCAAGAAAATCCAATCAATGTTAAAATCCAGAAATGTGAATTTTCTCAGACAAATAAAAAAACTATATAATAAAATAATTGAGTTTACGATAAGGTAGATAAAGGCAAAGTAAATTAAATCAAGTTTCTGGTATACTGAGAATATAATGCCTACTGTCATCAGTACACTATTTAGAATTATACCTAAAGATTGAAACTCAAATCTTTCAAATGCTTGAAAAATCGAAGTAAAAACCTGAGTAAAATTTGTCGCAATAGTAGATAACATAATAATATAAATTACCTTTATTGCCTGTTCGGAATAACCAAGAATATTTGCTACAACCACAACAACTACAAGAGTAACTACTGTTAATAAGACTTTAAATAGAAGAATATTCCCTAAATACTTGGGAGCCAGTGACTGATTACGTGAAATTTCTCTTGTCATTAACGAGCTTAATCCAAGATCTCCTAAAAGTCCTATAATTAAAGTAAGAGAAATTGCTGTATTAAGTATTCCTAAATTTTTAGCCCCTAAATATCCGGCCATATAAGCAAAATAAAATAAGCCAAGAACTAGACTTGTCACTTGACCAGAAAGCAAAAATAAATTGTTCTTAGCTATTTTTTTAACTGTAGTCAATGGTTTTACTCCATGTTTTTACTGTGTTTCTGAATAAGTACTCCAGCTCTTAATAAACTCTCAAACGTACCTGCATCACTCCAGAAACCATCCAGAATTCGGTATTCCATAGTTCCATTATTAACAAAATAATTGTTGACATCAGTGATTTCAAGTTCTCCTCGCGCAGAAGGCTTAAGGTCTTTAACGACTTTGAATACACTATTGCTGTATATATAAAGGCCGGTAACTGCTAAATTACTTTTAGGATCACGAGGTTTTTCCTGTATTCCTATTACCTTGTCACCGTTAAGTTCAGCCACTCCAAACCTGTGGGCATCCGAGACTTCTTTTAAGAAGATCTTGGCACCACCTGTAAAGTTTGAGACATCCTCTTTAATGTTATCCTGGAAAATATTATCCCCAAGAATGACTGCCACATCGTCTTCATCAGCAAAACGCTCTGCAAGGCTTAAAGCCTGTGCGATCCCTCCGGCTTCTTCCTGAATTTCGTATGTAAATTTAACCCCGAGATCAGCACCTGATCCTAGAAGCTCAAGAAAATGCCCGGCATGGCCTCGGCCGGATACGATCATTATCTCCTTGATGCCTGCGTTAATAAGAGTCTGGATGGGATAATATATCATTGGCTTATCATAGACAGGCAACAGGTGCTTGTTTGTAACTTTAGTCAGGGGATAGAGCCTACTGCCGGTACCGCCTGCGAGTATTACGCCTTTCATGCATTTCTCTCCTTTAGATAATCTTTAAGTGCCTCTTCCCAATGCCTCATAGGCTTGGTTTTAGTATTTACAAGAACTGAATACTTTGGACGTCTGGCTTTTCTTGGAAATTCCTCACTTGTACAGGGAACAGTATTACCTATGATGGCTGATGCAAACTCATACCAGGAACATATACCCTCATTTGTCACATGGTATATCCCGGCTTCAAGTTCAGCGACTTCCATGATTTTATTCGCTAGGTCTACAGTATAGGTGGGTTTTCCAAATTGATCATTAACAACTCTGACCTGAGCCATTTCACCTGATAGTCTCAGCATTGTTTCTACAAAGTTTTTTCCATGCGTACCAAAAAGCCAGGAAATCCGGATAATTCGATAATCGTCCAGATTTTCTGCAATCTTCTGTTCTCCAAGAAGTTTTGAATGGCCGTATATGTTAATAGGATCAGGAGTATCGGATTCGATATACTCGTTTTTTGATCCATTAAATACGTAATCTGTACTGAAGTGTACAAGTTTTGCATCTATTTCATTACAGGCCTCAGCAATGTATCCAGGCCCATACCCGTTAACCTTGAACGCCAGTTCCTGTTTGTCCTCACAGCCATCAACATCGGTATACGCAGCTGCATTTATCACAAGACTAGGGTTTATTTTTCTTATGGATTGCAATACCTGCTTTCTGTCTGTAATGTCAATGTCTTTATGTGTCAGTTTCACCGCATCAGGAAACACTTTGCAGAGATCGGATCCGAGCATCCCGTCGGCACCGATGATCAACGTTTTAATGGTTCCCACCACCATTGATTTTCAACATACCATTTGACTGTTTGCTCAAGGGCAGTATCAAAATTATATTTTGGTTTCCAGCCCATTTTCTCAAGTTTACTCCCATCAAGAGAATATCGGAAATCGTGGCCTTTTCGATCTTCAACATATTCGATTGAAGATTCATCTTTGCCAAGCATTTTGAGAATACGATGAGTAATTTCGAGATTTGTAAGCTCGTTTCCGCCATCTATGTTGTAGATTTCTCCACTAGTTCCATTGTGAAGGACAAAATCTACTGCAGAGCAGTGATCTTCAACGTAAATCCAGTCCCGAATGTTGAGACCAGTGCCATAAACAGGTACATTTTTTCCTTCCATCAACCTGCTAATGAAAAAAGGAATTAGTTTTTCAGGGTACTGATAAGGTCCGAAGTTGTTCGTACACCGAGTTATGCAAACTGGCAGACCGTAGGTTGTATAGTAGGACATTGCAAGAAGATCGGAACCCGCTTTGCTTGAAGAATAAGGGCTTGAAGGATTCAGGTTGTCCTTTTCAGTAAAAGAACCTTCTTTAATGCTACCATATACTTCATCAGTTGAGATATGGATAAATTTCTTGATATTGTGTGCAAGTGCACTTTGCAGAAGAGTATTCGTCCCTAATACGTTTGTTCTGACAAAGACCGAGCCATCCTCAATTGAACGGTCAACATGACTTTCAGCTGCAAAATGCACAACGCAATCGACTTCTTTCATTACTTCGTCAACAACTCTCGAATCGCAGATATCCCCTTGAACAAAAGAGTAATTAGGATTATCTTTAACATCCCTGAGATTGGTAGGATTTCCGGCATAAGTTAGTTTGTCAAGATTTACAATTCGATAGTTGGGATACTTGTCGAGTATGAAATGGATAAAGTTGCTGCCTATGAATCCGCAGCCCCCTGTAACTAGAAGTCTCATTTAGGTCACCCTTTGGTATGTTAATAGATAATACGATATCGTAAATTGTAATTCTGGATAAAAATTTACCTAAGTTTTAAAAATTTATTTTCGCTTCTTCTAATTTTGGGAGTAGCAGATCCTTCGGAGAGACTTTTATGTTCTCAGCTTTTATTTTCCAGTCAATATTCAACGACGGATCATTATAGATAATTCCTGCTTCTGCCTCAGGATGGTAGTATTCATCGCATTTGTATTGAAAGATGGCGGTTTCACTTAGTACGGAAAATCCGTGAGCAAAACCTTTAGGAATTAAAAACTGCCTTTTGTTTTCAGCTGAAAGTTCAACCCCAACCCAATCGAGAAAAGTAGGGGAATTCTTTCTTAGATCTACTACAACATCATATACTGTTCCTTGCAAAACTCTTACGAGTTTCGATTGACTAAACGGAGCCAATTGATAGTGTAAACCACGAATTACTCCATAAGATGATTTTGATTCGTTATCCTGAACAAAGGTGTACTCTTTTCATAAAAGGTTATCCAGAGTTTTCTTATTATAGCTTTCAAAAAAATAACCTCTGTCATCCATAAAAACTTTAGGTTCAAGAATAAAAAGATCTTTAATTTTCGTTTTTATTACATTCATGCTTATCAGCTCCTTCCATAGACATCGTCAAACCTAACAATATCCGCTTCGGCCACAAGTTCTCCGAGCTGCACTTCAATTATTTCGAGTGGAATTTTCCCGGGATTGGACAATCGGTGTTTTTCTCCTGCACTTATGAAAGTGCTCTCGCCAGGTCTCAGGAAAAATTGCTGCCCGCTTACTTCGACACAGGCCATACCTTTAACAACCACCCAGTGTTCACTCCGATGGTAATGCAGCTGGAGGCTTAATTTATGATCAGGGAGTACTGTAATGTTTTTAATCTTATGCTCTGGAGAAACTTCAAGTAAGGTATATGAACCCCATGGCCTGTAGACGGTCTGCCCTATGTATGCCCTTTCATCATTCCTGTCTTTAAGTGCGGAAACAATATCCTTTACTTTCTGGCTACTGGATTTGGGGCAGACTAACAGAGCGTCACTGGTATCGACAATAACCATATCTTTGACATCGATGAGTGAAACAATCTTACCGTCTCTTGAATACACAAGATTTCCATCGGAGTTGAGTAGCATGGGATCACATTCATGGATCACATTTCCTACAGAATCCTTTTCAAGCTCGTCATAAATTGCCGCAAAATTTCCTAGATCACTCCATTTCTGTTCCAGTCTTACAACTGCAACCTTATCGGATTTTTCCATTATTCCATAGTCAATGGAAATCTTGTCCACACACGCATAAATCTCATTGATATCCTTTCCACTCTCAAAACAGGTGAAAACTGACGGTGCATGTTTTTTAATTTCATCAAAGAAAAGCCCAGTTTCAAAAAGAAACATCCCACTATTCCAGAGACAGCCTTCCTGAATATACTTCTCTGCAGTTTCCAGATCCGGCTTTTCTCTGAACTCTGAAACCCTATAACCCGGCCCACAGGCTTCTGAGGGTTTAATATAACCATACCCGGTATGAGGAAAAGAAGGAACAACCCCGAAAGTGACCAGATAATCCGAAGCAAGTTTTTCAGCTGAAGAGATTGTCTGCATTGCAGCTTTATCAAGGACATGATCTGAAGAAAAGACTCCTACTATAGAACGACCAAATTTTTTTTCAATTTCTTTCATTCCGAAGAAGATTGCAGGGAGAGTATTCTTGCCTTCGGGCTCAATTAAAACATTTTCTGGAGGGATTGAGTACCCTATTTCCTTAATCTGTCCAATTACAAAAAACTTTTGAGCTTCATTCGTTACGACAAAGATTTCTGAAATATCAGAAACTTCAAGGCAGCGAAGAACAGTTTCCTGGAAAAGAGAAGTTTTTCCAAATTTTAAAAACTGCTTGGGATACATTTCCCGACTGAGAGGCCAGAGACGCGTTCCTGAGCCGCCTGCAAGAATTATTGATTTTATACCTGTCATCTCCTACAAATATTGGTTAAGACGAATGCAATCTTAATAATCGAATTGAAGGTATATAGATTAGTTTCTAATAAAGAGGGTACAAATAAACTGAAAACACGAGATTGAGCAATATATAATGAAAGTCATTAAATAATCTTTGCCCAGGAAAGAATCGAATCTCCTCACGCCCTGGATAACACAGGATATCCTTTTAAAAGAGAACAATTGATTGCTAATATAATCATCTTTAGAAGATTCTTCTTGTGAAGCCGAGTCTATGTAAAGCTATTTCTGACTAAAAACTCTATCAAACTATATCAATATGTGTATCTTTCAAAATCAAGTAGAATAAAAGGAATCAGAAAATAAAACATGGTAAGGAATAAAAGAAATAAATAGACAAGTAAAAAGAAAAAAATGATTAAAAAGGAATGAAAAAATGCATAAAGATTCAATCAAGAACCCTTACCAGAAAATTTCATTTACTATTCCTTCTCGGACTCACAAAATATTCAGGATTTTTTTCTCCTTTTAAAAGTGCTTTTCTTTCTTCTTCGTTGCACTTATCACAGCTCACGAGAGGTTTTTTCCTTCCTCTGAGCTCTTATTCAATCGAATCATGAGACTCAGTATCAGTTTTCTGCACTATAAGCAACCTCTTCTATAGCTTCTTCAAGCCATAGAATGTGAGATTATCCCGGCCAAAAAGTGAAAAAATAAATGAAATTATTTGCAGGTATCAAGAAGTGACCTCTTCTTGCCACCCCGTGCTTCGGTAGGATGAATTGGATCGACGTCAGCTACTTCTTCCCCTTCTTTTTCCTCTAACTTCTCTCCCTTTGTACCTTCTCTTCTTTCTTCAGGCATTTATTTAACCCCCATATCTGTATAAATCATCTCAGTTGTGCTTTCCCCTTAATCCGTCTGCCCGAACGAAATTATCCATCTCTTAATAAAAATTTAGTTGGTTTATCTCTCTTTCAGGCAAAGACTTTAGTTTTCAAGTCCAAATGCGGCCATAAAATTCGGTTATATATCTGGCTATATGTACCAGGTTTGCTTTATCCCTCCTCTGCCAATTCACCTCCTGATTGAGCCTGTTCAGGAATTATCCCTTAATTTATTATATCCATTAGATTTATTAAATTATTGCAACAATGGTCAAAAAGTTGAAGAATACCAGACTCTTTTTAAAAAGGAAATATTGAGAGAACTGGAACTTATAGTCCGCAAAATAATGCAGACTGACAAAATAATTAAAATTATTTGGGAGAATATATATCCCATTAATCAGTATAAGGAGATCGTCCGTGCGGAAAAGCTTCGGAGTAAGATAAATCCGTAAGGAGATCCTGAATATCAGAACTTCTCAATCCATTCGCTCAAAAAATTGCTTTTACTCAGGAAAATGTGATCCTATGGCATATAAGATACTGAAAAAGGAAGAAATCGCCCCGTCAGTACACAGGATGGTAATAGATGCCCCTGACGTGGCAAAGGCTGCAAAAGCCGGACAGTTCATAATCCTCAGAATTGATGAAAAGGGGGAAAGGATTCCCCTTACGATTGCCGATTTTGAAAAAGAAAAGGGCACGGTAACTGTAATATTTCAGGAGATGGGCAAGACTACAAAACAACTTGCAAAGCTTTCTGCAGGCGAGTTTCTAGAAGATTTCGTCGGGCCTCTTGGCACCCCTTCCGACATCAAAAAACTTGGCACTGTTATACTTGTAGGAGGAGGTGTAGGAGTTGCCCCGGCTTATCCCCAGGCAAAGGCTTATAGCAAAGCTGGCAACAGGGTAATTTCCATTATAGGAGCCCGAAACAAGGATCTTCTTATTCTCGAAGAGGAAATGAAGAACGCTAGCTCGGAATTATATATTGCAACCGATGACGGCTCAAAAGGGCATCATGGGTTTGTGACTGATATAATGAAAAAGATTCTGGACAGCGACGAGAAGGTTGCAAGAGTCGTGATCATCGGTCCCCCAATAATGATGAAAGTCGGAGCCGGTGTGGCTTCTCCCTATGATGTCGAAATCCTAGTTAGCCTTAACTCCATTATGGTGGACGGAACAGGTATGTGCGGCGGCTGCAGGGTTACAGTTGACGGAAAAACGAGATTCACCTGCGTTGATGGACCTGAATTTGATGCACGGAAAGTTGATTTTGTTCAACTCATGAACAGGCTTGCAATGTACCGCAGCGAAGAGGCAAAAGCCGTGGAAAAGTATGAAGAAGAATGCAGGTGCGGACTGCACTGATAAAGGAGGGGATGAAAAATGCAAGAATTAAATGGAGAAAAAACAGCCAAGGCAAAGAAAGAAAGAACCCCAATGCCAGAACAGCCTGCTGAAGAGCGCAGAAAGAACTTTAATGAAGTAGCTCTCGGCTACACAAAAGAAGATGCTCTTGCTGAAGCTTCCCGCTGCCTCTCCTGCAAGGATCCAAAATGTGTCGAAGGCTGTCCTGTGAATGTAGATATTCCGGGCTTTATCAAGCTGGTCTGTGAGGAAGATTTCTCAGGAGCAATCGAGAAAATTAAAGGCACAAACGCTCTTCCCGCGATTTGCGGCCGCGTTTGCCCCCAGGAAACTCAGTGTGAAGTTCTCTGCGTACTTGGAAAGAAGGGAGAGCCAGTCGCAATAGGAAGGCTCGAACGTTTCTGCGCCGACTACGAACGCCAGCAGGGAGTAAAGGTCTCTGAAGTTCCGGAACCTACAGGAAAGAAGGTAGCTGTTGTAGGTTCAGGGCCTGCGGGCCTCACTGCCGCAGCAGACCTTGCAAAGCTGGGCTACAAAGTCATAGTTTTTGAATCCCTCCACAAAGCTGGCGGAGTATTGAGTTACGGCATTCCTGAGTTCAGGTTGCCAAAGGAAATTGTGCGGCAGGAAGTCGAGTACATTAAGCAGCTCGGAGTCGAGTTCAAGCCCAACTACATAATTGGCAGGATCAAAACCTTAGACGAGCTCTGTGACGAATTCGATGCAGTCTTCCTGGGCACAGGTGCAGGTCTCCCAAACTTTATGGGGATACCGGGCGAAAATTTCAACGGCGTATACTCCGCAAACGAGTTCCTGACTCGCGTAAACCTCATGAAAGCCTACGACTCTGAATATGATACCAGAGTCAGACTCGGAAAGCACATTGTGGTGGTCGGAGGCGGAAACGTGGCAATGGATGCCGCCCGCTCAGCCCTTCGCCTGGGTGCTGAAGAAGTAAGTATAGTCTACCGTCGTGGGGAAGAAGAGATGCCAGCCCGCAGGGAAGAAATTGAGCACGCTAAAGAAGAAGGCATAACCTTCAGGCTCCTTACAAATCCTGTCCGCATCCTCGGCGACGAGAAATTCAATGTTACTGCAGTTGAATGCATTAAAATGGAACCTGGCGAACCGGATAAATCCGGCAGAAGAAGCCCTGTTCCTGTAGAAGGCTCGGAATTCACAATCCCTGCCGACGTGGTGGTTATTGCAATTGGTACATCTCCGAATCCCATGATCTTCAAAGGCTCGGAAGGCCTTGATCAGAACAAAAGAGGCACCGTAGTTGCAGACGAAGAGACCGGTGCAACCTCAAAGTGCGGAGTCTTTGCAGGTGGAGATGTGGTCACAGGTGCAGCAACCGTTATCAGTGCAATGGGTGCAGGTAAGAAAGCCGCAAAGGCAATTGATGAG
>JAMXLQ010000285.1 GCA_024280975.1 Methanosarcina sp. | reverse complement strand
ATTGCCCGAAATGCAATCGTTTTCTTCCTGACCGCTATGTAGAAGGCTCTTGCCCTCACTGTGGAGAAGTCGCGAGAGGAGACGAGTGCGACCAGGGATGTGGAAAACACCTTGAGCCAGGAGAACTTCAAAATCCTGTCTGTACTATTTGCGGAGGACCTGCAGAATACAGGCAGCAGGAACACTTCTTTTTCAAGCTTTCCAATTTTAGTGACTTCCTCATGGACTATCTCTCAAATGATCTTGGCGGAACTATAAATGCCAGGAATTATGCACTTGGCTGGGTAAAGCAGGGGCTTACAGACTGGTGTATTACCCGGAATCTGGAATGGGGAGTGAAATTTCCAGGGCATGATGACCTCGTGGTTTATGTTTGGGTAGACGCTCCTATAGGATATATCGCCTTTACCGAGGAGTGGGCTGCAAAAGCCGGGGATTCTTGGGAAAAATACTGGAAAAACAATGGGGAAATTGTCCATTTCATAGGAGGGGACATTACCTATCACCATTGTATTTTCTGGCCGGCTATGCTTAAAGGTGCGGACTATTCTTTACCTACAGCTGTTGTAGCTTCAGGCATGGTCAAAATTGAGGATAAAAAGTTTTCCAAGAGCCGGGGTAATGTTGTCTGGGTAGGAGAAGATTACCTTGACCACGGTTTCCATCCGGATCTTTTGAGATATTATCTGGCAAGCTATACCTCCCATACAAAGGAACTGAACTTTTCCTGGCGCGTGCTTCAGGAAAAGATCAATACTGAACTTGTGGCCGTATTTGGGAATTTCCTGTATCGGACAATGCTTTTCGCTTTCAAGAACTATGGAGAAGTTCCCGTAGGAGAACTTGAACCTGAGGTAAGGGACGAAATCGAAAAGATCCTGAAGGAAGTAAAAGCCGCAATGGCCGAATACGAATTCAAAAGAGCCGTTGATTCTGCAATGTCCCTTGCGTCTTTCGGAAATACCTATTTCCAGTCCCATGAGCCATGGAGTCTGATCAAACAGGACAAGGCAGCCTGCGGACAAGTGCTTTACAACTGCCTCCATCTGGCAAAAGCCCTATGCCTTATTTTTGATCCCGTGACCCCGGAAAGCATGGAGACCGCCTGGAAAGGGCTTGGACAAGAAGGAGACCTGCATACCTCCGTTTATGATGATGCTCTAGTGCCTTTAAAAGCAGGTACAAAGCTTGCAAAGCCCGAGATTCTTTTCACCAAACTCGAAGATGACAGGATCGAGGAAATGGAGGAGATTGCAAACCAGAGGGTAAAAGCCGCAGATGCAAAGAAAGCCGCTGCAAAGGGTAATGAGAAAGAACCCGCCAAATCCGAAGGGATGGGACCTGCGGAAGAAGCAAAACCAGCCGGAAAAGCTGGAGAGACAGCAAAACCAGAGGAGGAGGTAAAAGAAGCTCTTCCTATGATCGAGTACAAAGACTTTGCAAAACTCGATATCAGAGTAGGAAAAGTTCTCCTTGCCGAACCCGTGAAAAAATCCAAAAAACTCCTCCGGGTTGAGGTAGATATCGGCGAAGAAAAGCCAAGGCAGCTTGTTGCAGGCATGGCTTCGTATTACACGCCTGAAGAGCTTGTAGGAAAATATGTGATCGTACTTGCCAACCTGAAACCTGCCAAACTCTGCGGAGTCGAATCAAATGGCATGATGCTTGCAGCCGATGATTGTATAGATAATATCGTAGCAGCCCTGATGCCGGACAAAGAGATAAAACCAGGTTCAAGAATAAGGTAAGATTTAGAATTTAGGGTGATTTAAATTCAGGAATAAATTAAAAATTACCTATTTTTATGCCCGCATTCTTACGGGCATGAACAATTTTTAGATTTTTGCACTTAACGAACAAATTTTTTGTGACAGGCTAAGTGATACAATAAGGATCTCATAGCCTGACGGCTTCCTTCCTAACGTTGGGAAAAAACATCTCAAGCTATAGGTATTAATCTGATGTGGAAATCCATTTTATTTATTCGACATCATAGCCGAAGTCTTCCACTTTTTCAATAATTTCCTGCTTGCTAACTTTGTCGGGGTCAAAGGTTACCATAGCAATCTTTTCTGAAAGCCTGATGTCAAGATTTTCAATACCATTCACACCTTCTAGGGCTTTACGCACATTTGCCGCACAGTTATTGCAATCCACACCTAAAACCTTTAAATTCTCCATCTTTCTTCCTCCTTAAGTTCGTAGACCCATGAAATTATTCGAATTACGTTACCTATTAAATTCTTAATAACAAAACCACTGATAAACCCTTATCTGCTTTGTTTAATCCTCAGGTTTCACTCTCAATAATCTCATTCCATTCAGAGTGACCAGAAGTGAGCTGCCCATATCTCCGATTACAGCTAGCCACAGAGTCAACCAGCCTGGAACAACCAGCAGGAGAATTAATCCTTTGATTATTAAGGCAAAAGTGATATTTTGTTTGATGATGCCCAGCGTTTTCCTGCTCAATCTGATCGTGTAGGTCAGTTTTGTAAGGTCGTCAGCCATCAAAGCAATATCCGCAGTTTCCAGTGCTGTATCAGTGCCTGCAACTCCCATGGCAATGCCAACTGTGGATATTGCCATAGCTGGTGAATCGTTGACGCCGTCTCCCACCATAGCTACCTTTCCATGCTCAACAAGAAGGCTCTTAATCGCGTCTACCTTGTCTTCCGGCAATAAGTCTGCTCGGAAATCATCAACTCCTGATTTTGTGGCGATAGCACGGGCAGTACTTTCATTATCTCCTGTGAGCATAATGACTTTTTTAATACCGGCCTTTTTCAGCTTATTGATAGCCTGTCTGGAGTTTTCCCTCAATACATCCGCAACAGCGATAAGGCCCAAAACGCGCTTATCGTCTCCTAGCATCATTACGGTTTTTCCTTCATTCTGAAGGCGGGAAACTTCGCTTTCTATATGTTTAATATCTATTGCCTGTTCAGTAAAGAGCCTTGAATTGCCGATCTGATAAGTTTTGCCCTGAATTATTGCTTTGACTCCTTTGCCTGGAATCGCCTCAAATGCTGAGATACTAGCAATCTCGGCTCCATGTTCTTTAGCGGATTTGACAATTGCCTCGGCTAGAGGATGTTCTGACCGACTTTCAATTGCCGATGCTATTGATAAGAACTCCTTATCGGGGATTCCATCAGTCGGAACGATATCGGTTACCTGTGGCTTTCCCTCAGTAAGGGTACCGGTTTTGTCAAAGGCAACTACTGACAAAGCTCCGGCTTCTTCCAGGTACATGCCTCCTTTAATGAGTATACCGTTTTTAGCAGCGTTTCCAATTGCAGATACAATGGATACAGGTGTGGAAATTACAAGTGCACAAGGACATGCTACCAATAGCATAGCCATGGCTTCATAAAACCACTTATTGAATGGCTGACCCAAAGCCAATGGAGGTACCACAGCAACCAGAGCAGCCAAGAGTATAACAGCAGGAGTATAATGTTTTGCGAACTTATCGACAAATTGTTGAGATGGAGCTCGCTGTCCCTGAGCTTCTTCAACCATGTGAATAATTCTGGATATTTTATTGTCCCTGGCCAGCTTGGTAACTTTGACCTCAAGCGAACCGCGTTCGTTGATTGTTCCAGCATATACTTCATCCCCAGGCTGTTTCTCCACCGGAATGGATTCTCCAGTGATTGGGGCCTGATTCACTGTAGAGTAACCAATAGAGACTTTACCATCCATGGCAATTCTTTCGCCTGGACGAACAATAACTGTGTCTCCTATCACGATTTCTTTTACCGGTAACGTTATTTCAGTTTCTCCTCGCCTGATCAGGGCTTCATCTGGCGTTAATTCCATTAAAGCCCGAATAGAATTCCTTGTTTTATCGAGGGTATAGCTCTGCAAGGTATTTCCGAAGGAGAAAAGGAATACAACCGCTGCGGCTTCCTCAAATGAACCGAGTGCCGACGCACCGATGACTGCTATGGTCATCAGGAAATTCATATCGAATTCCCGAGCACTAATTAGTACGGAAATTCCATTTTTGGCTGGAAGAAAGCCGCCCAGAAAGATCCCTGTAAGGAACAGCCCATTGACTATTAACTCCGGTGCATCCAGCTTCCCGGCAATAAGCCCAGAGGCCAGCATAACTAGAGAAATCACTGTTGTTTTGGCGTACTGATTTGATTTCCAGAAACTAGCCGGTTCATTCTTTATCCTATTTCCTTCATCCAATTTCCCAAAATAACCCATTTTTTCAATCGTTGACAGGATTTCTGCCACTGATCCACTATGACTTACAGTCATTTTAGAAGCGCTGAAATTGACGTGTGCAGTCTCAACTCCAGGGACTTTGGATATACGTTTTTCCAATCTAGCCGCACAGTCTGCGCAATCCATACCTGTGATGCAAAAATCAGTGGTTTGAGAAATTTCGGATATTTTTTGGTCGTCTTCCCGCGCCTCATAACCTAACTTTTTAATCTTGTCTATTACTTGAGTAACACCGGTTTGTTGCGGATCATACTCTACGTTGAGGCTTCCTGCTGGGAACACAAATGTTGCGTTAACTACTCCCAGCATACGTCTAACGGCTTTTTCTACTTTTGCTGCACAATCCGGACAGTCTATACCGGTCACGAGCAGTTTGGATGATATTGTTGCCTCCATTTTTTCTGCCGTTTCGGTCATAACTTCTTCCTCATTCTTTGCTATTTTTATTCAGTAACATGCTCTAGCCCTTGAGCGAATAACTTTTCAATATGATCATCAGCCAGTGAGTAATACAGGATCTTACCTTCTCTCCGGAACTTGACAAGACGTAAAGTCCTGAGAATTTTAAGCTGATGAGATACCGCCGATTCAGATACTCCTATTACAGCAGTAAGGTCACAAACGCAAAGCTCTCTGGTCATTAAGGAAAACAAGATTTTCACTCTTGTCGGATCCCCCAGGGCTTTGAACAGTTCGGCCAGTGAAGCAGCTACATCTTCGCCAAATAAAGCCTGTCGTACTGCTTGTACTGCCTCGTCATGTATACAGTTGATTTCACATCTGTCCAGTTCAACCACAGCTAGCCCTCGAATTGGAACAATTTTTAAATAACATCATATATGAACATCTGTTCATATGTACACATACTAAAGAAGAATCTTAAACTATTAAGGCTTTTGCTTTTTGTATCAGATACTAAACCTGCAAAGCTTGAAATCCTCTTTGCCAAGCTAGAAAATAAAAGATACGTGAAGTGACTAATTACAGCGGCTGAGTTAGAAAGAGTTAAGATTATCTATTGTTTCTTTTTGCTCAAGCACAACAACGTAGTCTTTGGAAAAAAATATTTTTTTCAATATGGAGAAAATTTTTATAGAGTTATAGAGATTTAATAAATATGAAATAAGTGTCTAAATGGATCTCCTATTTTTCGGTTTTATTTTAAGTTTCAGTCGAGTTAGACGAGTATGCCTTAATAAATGAAAAACAGGCCGTTAATACAATAAATCATGAAAAATCCAGACAGTGATTTTCGATAACCTATTCATTGCAATTTAGTAAACAACAGGAGAGTTTTGATGAAACGCCTAAATTTATTTTCGATATTTTTTACGCCTATGCTGCTTCTTCTGATTCCAAATCTTGCAGCAGCCATGTTAGATGAAAAAACTGCCGAAATTCCGTATCAGATAAATAACTCTGACCGTATAGCGGTTGGCACAGTAAGTGAAATTCGTACATATGAGACTTACACAATATACTCAATTGCAATTCAAGAGTGGCTTTATAATCCTTTACCTGTAAAGACCATAGAAGTAGAATCTAAAATAGGATCCAACTTATGGGTCGAAGACCAAGTTGAGTTTACTAAGAACGAATCTGCACTCTTAATGTTAAAAGATGTAAA
>JAMXLQ010000284.1 GCA_024280975.1 Methanosarcina sp. | reverse complement strand
TACAACTATACCTATGTCCAGTTGTAGAGGTCCTCTTTCTGTTCCCCTTCCGTCCATTATGTTATTATTTTTCCCTGATCAATAATATATTTATCTCTTTTCTGATTTCACTAGACATCTTTGTCTTTATTTCAACATTTAGCTCATTAAGGGGAATAAACTTCTAAGTCAACAAAAGCACATATCAATTTTTTCAATTTCTTACGTGAATAATCACTATACCTGATTAGGCATATCCTTTTTTCGGATCGGTAGACTTTCCCCTATTTTCTTCACACATGCCGTATTCTTCCGAGCACTGTTTCTCCGGGCATCCACGAATAAACTCCATGATATCGCTAAACTTTGCGCTGGCTAATGATATCGAGGTATCGGCACTTCCGTAATAAATACGGAGTTCATCGCCCACCTGAACCCATCCGCAGGGAAAAACGACATCATTGACATCTCCACTGCGTTCATATGGCTCACGCGGACCGAAAACCCAGCCTTCCGACCTGCGGAGAACTTTCCTAGGATCCTCAAGATCAAGGAGAGCCAATCCAAGCCTATAACTCAATTTAGGGGTCGTCTGGCGTACCCCGTGGTACATAATCAGCCATCCTTCAGGTGTACGGAGCGGTTGCGGCGATAAACCGATTTTATAAGCATCCCACCATCCTCCTTCCCTGGCATACAGGAGAACGTCGGGCTTTTCCCAGGATTTCATATCGTAAGAAAAGGAGATCCAGATATTAGCTTTCAAAGTGTGACCAGTAGGCGCAGGTCTGTGTAACATTGCCCATTTGCCTTTAAATCTTACAGGAAAAACAGCAGCATCCTTATTATCAGGCGGCATTAAAGATCCTGCTCGGTCAAAATTACGGAAATCCTCTGTAAAAGCAAGAGCAGGTAAGGGGCCCGAATCTGAATAAGCCACATACACTATAGCCCACTTTTTCATTTCATCAATGTAAGTTATACGTGGATCTTCAACGCCGTATATCTCTTCAGGATGGTTTATAGGATCAGGAAAAAATGTTGGTTTACTGTCAATCTCCCAGTTATCAATCCCGTTTTCACTCTTGGCTACCGTAAGGTCAGAAAAGCCCCTATGGTCTTCAACCCTGACCAGTAATAGAATTTTACCGTCAACTATCGCAGCTGCAGGATTGAACACTGTATGGGCCCGGTATGGCCAATCGTCAACAGTGAGTATAGGGTTTTTTCTATGCCGTACAAATAGCTCCCCATGATCTTTCCAAGTCATATTGTTCCCCATTTTCCTTCCAGCTCAGTTTGTTCTCTCATTTATTTTCATCGATGAGAAACTCATCGTATCTAATTCCGGGGGATATAGCGCTCAAGAGTGCTGGGGATATCGCGCTTAAGAGTGGCTTGATCTCAAGCACATCTTCTACATATGCTCTAAAAATTTCTGCAACGCTCCAGGCCTGAGCTATGCAACCGCCCGGAGAGTGAGGAGGATCCCCGTCAAAAACTTCGGAAATGGTACCAAGGCCTGCGGTTTCGAGATGCGTATTAAAGCCCTCTAGAAGAGCTCGCATATCTTCAAGACTCTTTTCGGAATAGTTGTGAACTTTCCGGTAAGCTCTCACATAAGCGCCAAGAAGCCAGGGCCAAGCTGTCCCGTTATGATAAGCTGTATCTCGGGTGAATGCATCTCCGTGATACTGTCCTTTATACAATGGGTTATCAGTCGAAAGAGTTCTAAGCCCAAAGGGTGTCAAAAGGTCTTTTTCAACTCTATCCACAATCGCTTTTTCTTTATCAGGGGGGAGCATGGTGTTAGGAAGAGCTACTACGAAGATTTGATTGGGGCGGATTGCAGGGTCTTTAACCTCGTTTCCGGCTTCATCCTTATATACGAGGTCAAATAGACAGTTAGTCTCTGGATTCCAAAAAGTATTCTTAAAGTTCCAAGCAACACCATCTGCAAGCATCTCATATGAAGAGACATCTTTTCCTAGAAGGGTACCCAAGCTGGAAGCAATTTTCAAGGCACTGTACCAGAGGGCATTGATTTCACAAGCTTTCCCTGCTCTTGGAGTTACTGCCCACTCTCCAATTTTAGCGTCCATCCAGGTTAGTTGAGGTCCCTGTCGAATAAGATGATCAGAATCCATACCGATTCCAAAGTCCGTACCTTTACGGTAGTTATCTATAATAGTCTCTACAGTATCCCATATATCCGCGAGGAAAAGAAAGTTGCTCGTATATGCAAAATAGCGGCTAACAGCATGAATAAACCAGAGAGAAGCATCCACAGTGTTATAAACTGGCTCTCCTCCAAAAGCCGGAAAAGTATTGGGGATTAAGCCTTTCCTGCAATATCGAGCAAAATTCATGAGAACGGACCTGGCTTCTTCATGGCGATAAGGAATTAAAAACAAGCCAGTCAGAGATATCATAGTATCCCTTCCCCAGTCAGAGTACCAGTGATATCCCGCAATTACAGTATTTTCACCGGAAGAAGAATTTTTCACTGTAAAAGTGTCCGTTGCCCTGAGAAGTTTAAGAGCAAAAGGATCTGTAAGTCTGGAATTGAGAGCAAGGAGATTCTGTCGGTTTACTGCCCGTCTATAAAGTTCATCAACTTTTCTGAGGTTAAGAGAAGAAATGTCTTCTGTTGAAGCAACGATAAAGAAACGAGAAGTTCCCTTTTTGAGTTTGCTTTCGAAATAGCCGGGATTGAAATTATCTTCCTGGGAGTTAAGCCCTCTTTTCTTTTCAGTATCATACTCCAGGTTATAGTACCACCTGGGATCAGAATGATATTTGAGATTGGATGAAAGCGAGAGGGTAAAGCCATTAGAACTCTCCAGCTCTACTCCCGCAGGATGAGCTTGCTGAGAAAAAGAAAGGTATCCTGAGCGAGCAGTGTAATGGAAATCTCTTGAGTTTACCAAAGGAAAAATTCTTAACAAAGCTTCTTCTTTTCTGGATTCGATATCATAGAGAATACAGGTTGTGTTACTGTTATGAACCATGAAGACTTTTTTCTTTATGGTAAAATCATCCGGCTTGTAAATCCACAGAGGAAATGGATTTTGAATGTATTCGGAAAGGTAATTGAAGCCCGTAGGTGAAATAGTATCCGGATATTTATGGGTTGCGAGTTTATAAATATCTTCATCAGTAGAGATTTCTTCATAAAGAGAAGAAAGCAATACAAACCTTCCTGGAGAATTCTCTGGAGCTGCAACAAGTAGTCCGTGGTAAGTCCTTGTGCCTGCTCCGATAACTGTAGAAGAAGCATATCCTCCAAGTCCGTTTCCTATAATCCACTCTCTTTTTATTCCTTCTTCGTATGTCGAAAGAAAATCAGCCCCAAGCCTGATCCCATTCATATATATTCGATTAGGCTTGATTTATTAAATACCTGTACGTTTGGAAAAAAAGTAGCTGTTACTGAAGTTAGTGATTCATTTTATATCCTGAAAAAACCCGTTTCTGTGATTAATAATCCACATCCTATCTGTGATTAATAGTCTACGTAATACATTATTAGTCTCATTTTTACACCTCCAAGATTTACTCGCTGCTTTAAAAAATTCCTTTTCAGGGCAAAACTTTATTAGCTGCGTGGAAAAAAATCATTTCTATTAAGATTCTATATTTTTAATAAAATTTCAAGAGATTTTATACTAATCGTTTAGGGGAGTTGAAAAGTATGACATATACCTATCTGAACCCAAAAGTAGCCCTAATGGGGGCTGGCTGCGTAAAAGAAATCGGCAGGCATGCAAAAGATCTCGGAGCTACAAAAGCCCTGATAGTTTCCGGCAAGAGCAAGCATGGAGAACGGCTTGCACTGGATATCTACAAAATTCTTGAAAAAGCAGACCTGGAAGGCACGATCTTTCCAGGAGCAGACCCGAATCCGACTGATACTTCAGTTATGGAAGGAGCGGATATTTACAGAAAAGAAGACTGCAACATGATAATCGCTGTCGGAGGAGGAAGCCCGATGGACTGTGCAAAAGCAATTGGCATTGTGGTATATAACGGTGGATTAATCAATGATTATGAAGGCGTCGGGAAAGTAACGAAAGGAATCCCTCCTCTTATAACAGTAAACACAACTGCTGGCACTGCGAGTGAGATGACGAGCTTTACGATTATTACGGATACGAAGAGACATATCAAAATGGCAATCGTCGATCCGCATATTACTCCTGACATTGCAGTTAACGACCCGGAACTCATGGTAAGCATGCCACCTGCACTTACGGCTGCAACCGGTATGGACGCCTTAACCCATGCAGTTGAAGCCTATGTTTCTACTATGGCTACGCCTACAACGGATGCAGCTGCTATCAAGTCCGTAGAACTTATCTCAAAATATTTGCGTGAAGCCGTTGCCCACGGAGAAGATGTGAGAACCAGAGACATGATGGCACATGCTGAATACCTTGCAGGTATCGCCTTCAATAACGCAAGCCTTGGCTATGTACATTCTATGGCGCACCAGTTAGGGGGACTTTACAACCTTCCACATGGAGTTTGTAATGCGATTCTTCTTCCTTATGTGGAGGCATACAACAAACAGGTTGTCCCGGAACGCTTTGCTGATATTGCGCGGGCAATGGGGGAGAATATAGAAGGATTAAGCCTGGAAAAAGCTGCAGACCGGGCTATAGAAGCCATCAGGAGACTTGCATCAGATATAGGAATTCCTTCGGGCTTAAAAGAACTTGGTGCAAAGGAAGAAGATCTTGAACTCCTGGCTGAACATGCAATGCAGGATGTTTGCCGCCTGACAAACCCTAAAGAGCTTTCAAAAGAAGAAATCATTGAGATTTACAGGAAAGCGCTGTGAAAGATGCCTGAAAAGAGCACCTGAAATTGAGATTTGAAATTGCTGACAGCAGACGCCAGTATAAAAGGTCAATTATCTGGCAACCTGGTACGTGTTCATTTTGCCTTAATTTCACATATAAAAAATTACAATCTGCCTGAGTTTATGTTGTAGTTTAGTTTTACTATGGGGGTATACGTTAAACGATCTAAAGATCACCAGATCTTGGAGGATAATAAGTCCATACTATAGATAAGGAGCCATTTTTGATGAAACTATTTGGCGACCGCGAAGGTTACGAAGAGGAAAAGAAGCATATCTACAGGATGCATGAAAAGCTCGTTGTCATTGGAGACGACTATTGGATCGAGAATGAAGAAAGAGAACGAGAATTTTATGTTGACGGTAAGGCACTTCAACTCCGCAACACCCTGATTTTAAAGGATGTACAGGGAAGAGATCTTTACAAAATCCAGGAGAGGCTACTAAAGCTCAGGGATACAATGGATATCAAGCGAGCGGACGACGGCCTGGCTGCAACAATTAAAAAAGATTTCATTAATATTTTGCGGGACATGTGGAAAGTGGAAATTCTAGATGGACCTGAAATGGAAGTACGGGGTGATATTCTGGATCATGAGTACCGGATTGATGTTGAAGGGGAGCAAATTGCAGAAATCTCGAAAAAATGGTTCCACATTCGGGATACCTATGGAGTGGAAATCGAGCCTGGGCAGGACAATGCACTCATCCTGGCGATTACAGCTGCGCTCGATCAAATGGCACATGAGGAGTGAATTCTAGCCTGAGAAAAGTCCTGAAGAAGTGGCTGTGCTAGGGAAGGTATCTTTGACAGATCTTGTTTCTAGAGAAATTAGAAATTAGGGCGTGAATTTTCTATGGACGTCTGCGAAAGCAATATTGGGGGTATGAAAATATAAATTCAAATGATCACTCAATACCAGCTAAAATTTTACTTTACAGCACCGCTGCCGTTATCCTGACAATTGGGATGCGGGAAATTGCATCAATACTTATAACCGTTTTTTTCTCTGTGTTTACCGCGCTTATTTTTACTCCACTTGTCCGCCGGCTAAAACAAATAGGGATACCAGGTGGACTGAGTGTTATTCTGGTAATTTTACTATTTACTCTAATTGTTCTGGTTCTCGGGGTAATAGTTGTCAGAACAGCAATGCAATTTGGAAGTCAGATTCCGGTCTACCAAGCTCAGTTAACCGAATTCATGGATAGTTTTACAAAATATATTCCTTCATATGAAGGATTTTCCGTACAGTCAATTCTCCATAGCATCGTGTCAATAACGGTTTCTCTCATGGCAAATATCGTTAACGGGATTGTGAACGCCGGGACAACAGCCGGAATCGTTATAGTCACAGCAGCATTTTTGCTAATAGACGCCGCCAATGCTCCTGAGAAAGTGGACTCGGAAATTGGAAAGCAGTCTGAACTCCGCTTGAGGCTGAGTAAATTTAGCAAGAAACTGGTAAAATTTATTGTCATAAGAGCAGAAATAAATCTTATAACTGGTATTGCAATCGCTTTCCTTCTCTTTATCGGAGGTATCGACTATGCTATCCTCTGGGGAGTTCTTATATTCTTGCTGAGTTATATCCCATATATTGGTCTGGTTATTGCTTCTATTCCTCCTATAATGCTTGCGCTTTTCAAATATGGGCCTTTAGGTGCTCTCGCAGTCATTCTAATTATTGTTATTGTCGATGCGCTTGCAGAAAATGTTCTTTTTCCGTCACTTATGGGAAAAGGCCTGCAATTATCTCCTGCTTTTTTGTTTCTTGCTCTCCTCTATTGGAATTTTGTATTTGGACTCGGAGGCGTACTGCTTTCCATACCGCTTACAATAGTTTTGAAGATTATACTGGAAAGTTTTGAGGAAACAAAATGGCTGGCCAGATTGATGGGTCCGATTGAGGATGCCGAATATACTTAGAAAAATAATTTGAATTTTAAGAAAATGACTTCTGTAAATTATCCCTCTATGAAGGCAGGAAAACTTCGAAACCGGGCAAGTTCTGTAGCTTGGGCAATTGATTTTTTGATGCTGTTGAAATCTTAGTTAAAACTAAATAAGTCCGTCGTAGTCTCCACTAAATCAGAAAATATTAACAAGAAAAGAGGAGTTAAGTCGAGAAATTAGTAAAAAGATCTGAAAAATTTCTGTGAGGAATAAAAGGCAGAGGTAGAGGTAAATCAAAATCCATATTTGTCACCTCTAAAAAACAGAGATTTCCAATTCCTTAATAGGTAATTGATCTGTTACCACGCTACCTTGTATCCAAAAACCGTGTCTTGACATCCTTGACACAGCCCAGAACTCTTGAATTCCTTAATAAACACTTCATTTCTGAATTCGTTTTTATCTACGCTCTCTTCACATAATGGGCATCTACATTCTTCAACAGTCTCAACTTCTCGCTGAATTCCTAATGATTTTAGAAAACTCTTTTTTCCTATCTTCATGTCTATCAACTCTACAATTCCATTATGCAATATGTTGCTTCCATATAACCACCCAAAAATAAGAAGCAAATATGGGCGGCTTAATTCTCTCAGCTCAAATGCTAAACACTCTTCAGCATACGTGCCAACAAGCAATTATGGCTGCAATGCTTGCAGTAGTATTTCTATTCTTGTTTTAGGGTCTTATTCGCGAATTTTTATAATGCAAAAGTAGTGTAGGTCCTTTAACGTATCAACGTTTTTTTAGGGATCTTATTCGCGTATTTAATAATCTACGGACACCAATATAAATTTATTGATTTTTTAAATCCTTACTTTATATTATCTCAAACTAGCTCTTAAAGGCCCTGGTCTAATTTAGCACATTTTATATGTAGTTGTTTTGAACAACCATATAATTTATATCTATGTATCGTTCAGCTATTGAAATTCGAAGGAAAGTGGGTTTTGGGATAAAGAAAAAAAGTCGTATATAAGGAGAAT
>JAMXLQ010000283.1 GCA_024280975.1 Methanosarcina sp. | reverse complement strand
CCGCAGTTGCTCCAAATATATAGGTATACCTGCTCAAAGACCTAAACACATCGTAAATCGACATGCCTCCTTTCGTCAGGGCATACATGTAAGTTATCGCCGGAAGCATGGATTTATCGATAGAGGCTTGCCGGTTGTTTGACAGGAAATAAGGATAGATATATGCCACGAGAAACACAGCAAAAAAACTTACAAGAAACAGTACAAGGCCAGCTAGAATCGCAAGAGGATATACGTATTCGCCCGCAATGTCGGCACGTATAGGATCCACGAAAAGGCTAAGTCGGGAAATCGGGTCCCCGAAGTTTTTCAGTCCCAGCCATAAACCGAAGGTTCCCGCGGTAATTCCTACAATTACTGAGTACATGAAGGCAGAAGCCAGGTACTGATCTACTGACATGGAGATATGGGAATAGCGTATTTTTATCTTTAAATCTTCAAAATGTACTTTATTTTTGTAAAAAAAATCCCCATAAAATCTGTATGCCAGTTCATCCAGAATAGTATAAGTCATACTCCCCCTCTTAAGCAACCATATTCCTGTATCACACCGCCACTAGTGTTTTCAATCAACCGTTGCGCCGGTTGATCACGCCAACAATGGCGTTTTCGATCAAACCTTTTTTGAAAAGGTTTGCGCTCAGCCTTTCTTAAAAATGCTTGTGGCCATGCCGATTGGGCCTTTGGTCAAGCTTTCCTCCGGAAAGGTTGCGCTTAAGCAGCCATACCCTGTATCATATCCTGCAGGGTATCATTTTCTACAGCTTCCATAACCATCTTCGGATGAGTCTGGTATGCCTGGATTACAATTGACACCTGAATGTAGTTCCTTATACTTTTTTGGTACATATAATCCAGAATTTTTCTACGATTCTCCATCTCATTTCTTAATTGGCTGGAATCCCATCCTCTTACATTCATGATCTCCTGTAGAATGTGAGAATCCCCTACCTTAGTGAAGCAGTCCTCTGAAGGTTCCCAGTTGAAAAGTTCATTTATGCCGAGATCTCCTGTTTCGGGGTCGACGTTCAGGACTTCCACAAGACTCCGAGTTCTTCTAACTCTTTTTCCGTCTATGTAAATTTGCTCCTGAATACATAACACATTTAGAGACTGCAACATAACGTGAGGCACGTTTATTGGCTCGTGGGTGAGCCTGTTTACAACAGTTTGAACATCTCCTGCGTGCATTGTTGAGCTTGTTGCATGTCCTGTTGACATTGCCTGGAAAAGAGTAAGAGCTTCACTGCCTCTCACTTCACCCACAATAATATAGTCTGGACGCTGTCTGAGAGCTGCTCTAAGAAGGTCGTACATGGTAATTTCTCCTGATGAATCCGCAGCAAAACCCACTCTGGCAACCCCGGAAACCCAGTTATTGTGGTAAAGTAAAAGTTCTCTTGTATCTTCGATCGAGACTATTTTCGTTGTGGAAGGCATGAAAAGGGAAGTAGCATTCAGTATAGATGTTTTTCCTGACGCTGTACCTCCTGCAAAAAGCATGTTGTAGCCGTTTTCGATAGTCATCCAGAAAAATACAAGCATTTCAAGGTCGCACGTCTTATAACCAAGCAGGTCTATAGGAGTCATTGGATCTTTCCTGAACTTACGGATAGTAAAAGAACTGCCTCTAGGAGTAATCTCTCTCCCTAAAACCGCTTGAAGCCTTGATCCATCCTGGATTGTCGCATCCACTATTGGCTGGCTCACAGAAACGTGTTTATTGTTCAACTGGCACATCTTAATTACAAGGGCATCAAGTTCCTCTTCTTCAAAAGTAATATTACTTTCAATGTTAAGATATCTGTTATGATAAACATAGATAGGAACTCCCACTCCATCACATGAGATATCTTCTATATAAGGATCATACAGGAGAGGATTAATTTTCTCGTAGCCCAGCAGATTTCTTCTAAGATAGTACATAATTTTTAGAAGTGCTGCTTTTGAAATGCCAGCCTTATAACGTTCCAGAAGAAAAAGAGCTCTATCCACCAGGAATGCATCCTTTTCTGACTTTGAATGTGTAGACCCCAGAATCAGGATATCCTGAAAATCCTCATAAATCCTTTCAAGTAGTTCTTTCTCAAATTTTGTGAGCGAAGGTTCAGCAAGCCTGTAATACGTCGTCCTGCGGTCTTCCAGAATCGATACAAAACTGTACGGTTCCTGAAGCCAGTATCTTTCAATTTCTTTTAATCCATCAGGCACTATAAAAGTTACAAGAGCCCCCTCCGTTTCCGGGTCATAAGCTGGCAGAGTTCTCAAAGGCGTATCAAAATAACTTCTAGCCTTTTTCACGACCTCCGCAATAGAGTTGTAATCACCTTTTTTCCTCAATAACCCAGAAATAAACTTATTTTTCGCTAGCGTTTCTTTTACGTCATCCAAACTCTCGCCTTCAGGTCTCTTCTTAGGTCATATAAGGCGAACATCTTATAAAAACTTTGCATGTCATCATCTCTTCTTTTAAACTCTGGAGTCTACCCCAATTAAAACCTTGTCCAAACATATCGTTTTTCTTGACTCTCAACTATTTTCATGAGAAAAATACTAGTTTACTTAAAAAATTTCAATTAATTTATTTATAGTGTAATAATTAATTTTTCACAAACTAGGCATTAATTCAATCGAGAAAATTGTGTATTGATTTAAACTGCATCTCTAAAGTAAATTATCTTTGCTCTTTCGTAAATTTCATAGAAAGAATAAATCACGGAAAATACGAAAAGGTATAATTTGTATATTATCCCCTTCACCAAATTGAAAAACAGTTTATCTTACCTATAACTCAGCCCTCTTGAGCGAAGCGCAGCGTAGCGAAAAGGGCACCGTCCTCCCGAAACGGGACTCGGGCGGTTAGGAAACCAGCGCCTTGAGTCCGGCAACTGCGTTTACGAGTGTATCCACTTCTTCTTCTGTATTATATAATGCAAAAGAAGCCCTTACGGTACTGTCCACTTTCAGGAAGCGAACAATCGGGATCGCACAGTGGTGCCCGCTTCTTACACAGATTTTCCTTGTCTGGTCTAGAATCAGGGCAACATCGTGGGCATGAAGCCCTTTTACATTAAAAGGTACTATCCCTGCTCTGTCTTCAGGCCCGTAAACCTCGACATGCTCGAGTTCGGAGAGTTTCTTTGCAGCTTCTCTAGACAATTTTATTTCATGCGCCTCGATTTCCGAAACCCCTATTTTTTCCACATATTCAATTGCTCTTCCTAGCCCTATAACTCCAGGAATGTTTGGGGTGCCGGCTTCAAAGCAGGCTGGGGAGGGTTCCAGCACGTAAGTGCATCCCTCAACATCCGAAACCGTACCTCCTCCCACTGAAGCACTATCGAGCGCGTCTGGTTCTTTGATATAAAGTACGCCAGTGCCCTGTGGTCCAAGCAGGCCTTTATGTCCGGCAGTTGCAAAAAAATCACAGTCCAGATCTTTAACACTGACCGGCATATGTCCTGCAGACTGGGCCCCATCGACCAGGACTTTTATACCATTTCTATGGGCAAGTTTCGTGATACTTTTTACATCCTGGACGGAGCCGAAGACATTTGAAACCTGAGTTATGGCAACCAATCTGGTTTTCTCAGTAAAGGCTTTCTCTATCGAAGAGATATCAATTCTGCCTTCGCGGTCCGGATTTACAATCGTGACATTTACTCCTTTTTTCTGCAGGCGTAGCCAGGGAAGGAGATTTGAATGGTGTTCGAGCAGGGTTGTAACAATATGGTCTCCAGCTTCCCAGGGATAACTATTTGCAATAAGATTAATTCCTTCCGTGGTATTTTTCGTAAAAACAGTCTTTGAAGGTTCTGCATTCAGGAAGCGTGCCACTCTTTCTCTTGCGTCTTCATAGCGGTTTGTAGCCTCCCTGGCCAGACGATGTGCTCCTCTCCCGTGGTTGCCAGCATACTTGTAGAAATACTCGACTATAGCTTCAACTGCAGGTATAGGAGTCTGAGTAGTTGCTGTACTGTCAAGGTACACGACTTCTTTTAAAACAGGGAAATCTTCGCGAACCGCATATACATCGTACATGCCTATTTTTAGGAACGAGAAATAAAAAAAGGTTTTGCAGGTTATTTACCCTGCACTCCGCCTATCATAAAGCGGTAAAGGTCTAATTCGTCTGAGTCCAGGCTGTCAGTGCAGCCCTTCACAACGGTATGGTAACCGCTTTCCTGGTGTTTGTGGTGTTCGTTTCTTTTTCTGTATTCATGCTTTAATTCACTCATAGTTTTCCTCCTGTCTCTTCAATGTTTGCGCTTGCCTGTGGGTCAAGTTAGTCTCTCTGGATATGAGAGCCCTGTAATACGGGTTAAAGTTCCCAGCCTTTTCGAATGCGGCAGTTGACTACAGGTTAAAATTCTCATTCCCTCAAAGGAATCTCAGTCAGTTCGTTCTCTAAACCCTTGGGGACAAGTTCCTATATTAAGGTTAGATCCTTCAATCCTCTAGATTAAAACCTGAAAGCAGGCCAGAATTTTATTTTCTTTGGGCTAAAAAAACCCCACAACAGCGCAACAAGCGTTGTTCTTACCCACAACAAAGTACTAATTGTCAATTGTAATATATATCGATTCCGGAATTCTTTTTACGTTAACTTTAAATTCTTTTAATTTGGCTCAAATTTTTGAGCTAATGTTTATACCGTTCCCAAACAAAGATTGTGTAAAATTTGTTTTGAAAGCTTCTCCTCTGTCGTTTTATTCGTTAAATGGTTCTACTCTATCTAAATTTTATTTTTCCCTCTCTCAAGGAATACGGAATCCTATTTCCGAATAATATTATATATAACTTTGTGTTTAGCTGATAAACCAAATTAAACGAAGGTTCAACGTAGTATAAAGATTAGCTGTCCCGATTCTAAAAAATGCTATGTAGAAATCCTTTCTAGACTTGTTTCTGCAAACTCAATTTAAATTTAGAACTCTGACTCTAAATGAAAATACACAAAATAATGTTCATTAACTTACTCAAGTCTCCAAGAGGTTTCCTGTTTAAGGTATCTGTAGTGGAAGATAAGGCTCTATGGATTCCATAGAACATTTTCTACCTCGTAGAAAGACAGTCTCCAATTCATAATTTCCACATAATTACATCCTGTCTAAACTTCCTGAACTTAAAAGAAAAAAGTTAGAACCTGCTTATTTTTCAGCAGTTCTGTATGATCTCTTAGTTTCCAATTTCAAAAATTATGCAAAATTTTTTACCGTTTAGCCAAAAAGCTTACTTTTTAGTTTCAAGATTAGCCATGAGTCCTGAAAGATGGGCCGGAATAGCTCCTATAGCAGTACAGGTTT
>JAMXLQ010000282.1 GCA_024280975.1 Methanosarcina sp. | reverse complement strand
ATATAAGAAAAATTAGTCCTGATATGATCCTTCACTTACTTCACAGTTCATTTCTGGCGTCAGAACCAGAGCGGCCACGAATGAACAAAGCTTAAATAGAAAAATTCCGAGTTTACTTCAACAGTTTACAAGCGTTTCCACCATTTTCGTGAGGCTTTTTGTTCTTCTATCTGTCTTAACCCTTCAGATGCGAGTTTCTGCTGCATCCTGTATTTTCGGTTTTCCTCACTAACCTTCGAAAATGCTTCTTCTTTACTTGCTAAGGTTCCTTTTAGCTGCTTTATGAACTCTTCTTTTTCTCTAAGCTGGGCTGCCAGTTTTTCTTCTCCTTCATAGGTTGAGATCTGCTTCTCAAGCTTCTTTACTTTTTCTTCAGCTGTAGCAAGCAGAGTTTCCATAGTGTTTATCTTTATTTCTTTCCCTGCAAGTCTCTCTTCAATTTTTTTCATCTGCTCAGCCTTTGTAATAACCTCTTCAGCCAGGATCTTAAGATCTTTATCTTTTATGGAGATACTTTCCTCAAGCTTTTTCATCTCTCTTTCTTTTGATGAAAGTTTTTCATCAAGGATTCTTATATTTTCTACCTTCTCCTTGAGTTCTTTAGTAAGGCCGTTGATCTCGCTTTCTTTTTCTACAAACCTGGACTCAAGGCTTCTTGCCTCTTCGATTTTATTCGTTAATTTTTCCTGAAGAACTCCAAGCCCCAAATCCTTTTCAAAGAGACTTTTTTCACGTACTTCAAGCTCTGTTCTTAGCCTGTTTATCTCTTCTTCCCTGCCTGCAATCTGTTCGCCAAGCTTTTTTGTTTTCTGGACTTTTTCCTCAAGTTCTACTTCCATGTTTCTCAGTTCAAGCTGCTTGCTGTCAGGCTGGAGATCACGGGAACTTATTTCTGGACTTTCTCCGTTTTCTTCTGCATTAGAAGCCTGAGAAATTTCGTTTTCATTTTTAGAAATCTGCATTTCTTTTTCTTTGGAGAGAAGACCAATCTGCCCTCTTGCGTTTTCACAGATCTCAGCCCAGGCAAGGATAGAAGCTACCGGAGTTACTCTTTTAAATACGGTGTCGCCCATCTTGCAGCCGTAAACTTTGCTGGCAATATAACCTTCCAAGGTATCAAGGCCAAGGTTAGGGTCTCCCAATCTTGAATTTGTCGCGTTTCCTTTCTTTGCCTTCCCACCATTTTCCTTTATACAATTGACAGCTTCGGAGAAGATCTCCCAGGGGAGAAATGGTTGATTTTTCAGGTTATCAACATAGACTCCATCCGTTTCGGATCGGGCTTCAAAAAATTGTTTTCCGCTCATCAGCGGAATCTTTGCCGGATTTCCTTTTTTATCAAATTGATTTTTTATTTTTAAGATAGCAGGATCTTCCATGCATGAGCCTCTTCAAAATGATATCGGAAGTATATTGAGCATGACATTTTATAAAAGTTGTGTGATTTTGCGAGGAGAATTTGGATCTATGGAAAATTTTAAACAGAATAAATATGTTTAAACTGCCCTGACATGAGGCAAAATAAATTATCTCTAACAAAATTCAATTTTTCTGCTGATTTTTCTCTTTAGGTTATCTGTAAAATATTTCCAAATATTTCTTTAAGTTTTGCTATAAACACTGTTACACATATTGATTTTTGTTATCTAGATTGAATTTTGTAAAAATAAGCAAGAAAACACAAATTAAAATTCTTTTTAAATGATTTTGGTAAATATAGAAAAATATTTAATGAAGAATTTTTTACTATCAAGTGAAAAAAATAAATAAATTTGGAGGTAAAACTTTGAAAATAAGGGTTGTGAGTTCAAGAGAAGAAATCTTTACATTGAATCCAAATGAGAGAATAGTACACTTGGCCTTTAGGCCTTCAAACAAGGATATTTTTTCACTGGTTGAAACCTGTCCGAAGATTGAGGTTATACAGCTTCCAAAATCTTACAGACGTACGGTTTCTAAATCAATAGAAATGTTCCTTGAAATGCAGCGCATTCAGCTCATTGAAGGCGATGTCTGGGGCCACAGGAAGGATATAAACGAATATTATCGTATCCCTTCATCAATAATTGAAGAAATAAAAGAGTTGAAAATTGAAGGTAAGTCCAGTGAGGCTATTGAGGAAAAGGTCTCAAGGGAAAGCAAACTTAACCCTGAGATGGTTGCTTATATCCTTAGAAAGGATGTTACAGCCTGAGAGGTTGAAGCAGTAGCTTTAACTTCTCTTCAATTTAATTTTTTTACTTTTTACTTCCTGTTATTTTACAACTTAAGCTTTTTTATAACCTCGTTTTTTCTTTATAACCTTGGTTTTTATAACTATTTTTTAATAACTTCAGGTTTTTTCTTAATCTTTACTCTTACATCTTTTTCGATTTTTATCACTTCTTAATTTTTATTGTTTCACAGCTTTCAATACTTTAAAATTTTTATTTTTCTTTTATTTTTTACACTTTTTCATTTTTTCTGACAGTGCTTTCCAACCTTTTGTAGACTTTCCTAGTGTAAATTAAACCAAATTGAATCGATTCTTAAAAATAAGGGCTATTTCGTAACCATTATAACCTAAACAAAACCTAATAAACTCTTCTTTATAGTACTGGAACAATAAAAAAGCCGAATTTTAAAACTTGATACAAAATACTATTTTTTTCGTTAAAATAAGAGGATAAATGGGCAGTAAGATAAATAAGCATGTAATCAGACAGTAAACTGCTAGTTGAAAAATGAGCAGCCATTTAGAGAATAAATAAGCAACGAAATTTCATCTTCTGCCTTTTCATCCTCTGTCGGTAATCCATATCACAAATCTTGCTTTTCTATCCTTTTTAAGTTCAATATAGCCCTTGATCTGTTCCACAAGAATATTTACAAGCTCTAGTCCCAGAGAATTTGCATTTTTAAAGTCTATATCTTCCGGGCATTTAAACGAGTTAGTTTACAATAATCCCGAGTGGAATTGCAATATCCATACCCAGGTATACCTTTTTAAGTTCAAGTATTAGGTTAATTTCCTCACATATTACGCTATAAAAACGTAAAAGTAATTAAATAATCAAAAAGGAATAAAAATACGATCACAAGTGTATTAAGTTATTGAATCTAATTTGAAGACTGGCGCTTGTATGAGTGTAATTCTCAAGAAAGACACTGATTATCAGTGTCAAAGAAAATAATGCTAAAGGGGAGCAGGTTTGTGAGTAAAAAATGACCCTAATAGCTTGAGACTCTCAAAAATGTAAATTTAAAAAATATAAATGGTCGGAAATTCTCAAGTGTAAATGCCGTTACCTTTGGCTAACTGTCTCACAATCTAACTATACCCAGAGACGCGTTATGTGCCCTTAGATATTAGAACCTGATCTCACGTAAAAAACAGGCGTGGAAAATCCATATTCTTTTTTTGGAATCCGGCAGCGTTTTTGTGTCCTCCACCGCCGTACTGCTGAGCAATTTCGGCACAATCCGGGGAATCAGGATTCTCTGAATCAGACCTTAGGCTGAATACTACCATATCCTCTACGGCCTGCCACATGATAGCAATATCGTATTCAGGCTTCTTGTAGATGAATTCCCCAAGCTCGGAGATGTTCCCGGTAGTGTTTACAAGCCTTGCTTTCAAGTTATGGAAAATGCAATCTACTCCACGATCGAAGGCTTTCTGGAGCTTGTAATTTTGAGCCTCTAGGAGCAATTCACCGATAGATATCATTTCATTTACAGTATTTTCATATTCCGAGCCAAGTAGAATGTCCCATAGGGAATTATCAGGGGTTTTTACCATCAGACTAAAACCTGCGCTGAAAGCCCTAGTCTCAACGTACTCAAACTTCCACAGATCCTTATCTCCAATATAGGCAACAGTCGGAGGAGATGAAATATCTTCTGGATGTGTAAATTCCCATGTGAGCACACAGGCTGCCTTTTCAATGGATCGGATTCCCGGAATACTACTCGAATCCCACAAGTCCAGAAATTTCTCCATAGCAGTTTTATGATGATCTATCCATATCAGTTTAGGCCCGCAAGCCTTTACAAATTCGTCCATTTTATCGCTTGTAAAATCAAGAAGCCATACTTTTTCGGCTGCCTTTATCTCTTCTTGATTCCACGATTCTTTGCCATAATTTATAGCAACAAATTTTATATTAAATTCATTCCGGTCATAATTATTTCCAGCAACAGCGGCTGCACAACATCCGTCATTATCGTCATGGTAATAAATTAAAATCGTGCGTTTATCTTCTGTCGTTTAGATTCCCCCTTTATTTTTCAGGATTTCCTATCAATTTTATCTTGCTTTCCGTTGCATATTTAGTTTCAGAACAATTTTTTGCTGACGATGATTCTTCTAATGTGTTATTAATACATTGGAGTGATATATTGGAGTGCAATTTATAGGACATTACTTCAACCGCTAAAATAAGACTTATGCATTATCCATACCCACTAATTATAAGTCCATATAAAGTCTAGTGTTACTCTTTAAGTTCTTTGTTCCTTTTAGAAAAGCAAATATTCTATAGACTCCAGACATGCAGAAAGATAACGAGCCAAATATAGAACAGTAAGCAACAGTCAATTTGATACTTACTCTTTTGGGTATAAAACAGCTAAATTATGTTCTGTAGCTTCTCATGAATCCTTAAACTGAATACCTCAAAAATAATTGAAATAAGAAATAGTAACAGATTCCTATTGTAGGTATCTTCACAGCCTTGGGAATCCTATTAAACTTGATTGTTTAACTCTGCATAATCATAGGAACTTCATAGGTCGCCAGATAGTCCGGTTCAGAGTAGATTGAGTCAGCCCAGGAAATGATTTCTTCTATTTCAGTAAATGCTATGGGACGATAGTCTGTAGCCTCTGGTGAGATATTTATTGGTTGAGCCTGTCCCAAAACCAATTATCATTCCCAAAAATTATAAGAGTTATAGAATTACTTTCTTGGCCAGAAGCTCAATTGACTATTTCAAAAATGAGCTTCAAAGAAGCAGATTTTGAGTTTTGGGATCAGCCCGTTTACAATCCATTTCCCTATGTACTTTAAAATTACTTTTCTAACGTTTAGTCTCTATTTATAATAGGTGGAAGCATGTAGTTATTACTTATCATATATCAATCTCTTCATAATAAGAAAAAGAAGAATTGAATATACAAGAGCTGCAGAAAATACTATTATTGCATCTAAAATTGAAACGGACGTGTATTTACCGACTGGTAAAGAATAATACTGACTTTGTAAAAATAATCCTTCATCCATTTTAATCACGTTTTATAAATTCGTAAATTCCTTCAAAACTAACTTTTTATCAGATACCTTCATATTTAATTTCTGTGATAATCCAATAATATAGGGCTTATAAGATGTTTACTTTCTAATGTTTGTATGCATGGAATTTATCTTTACTAAAATCTGGAACAAATTCTGAATAAAAATACGTCTTTCTTTTATAAAAATTCGTACACTGGAACATCATAAACAAATTATTTTTCGAGTCTTAAATTATAAGGTTCTGCGCCAGCTAAAGGTGATTACATATTCATGCTTAGTTCAATCACTGAAACTCGATCTTTCAATACTGCCAACGCATTCCAGGATTTTGTCTTCAGTGCCTTAGCAAAATTAGTTTGAAGAAACTATGCAATGTACTTCAATGTTGTTATGTACTTGAGTATCCTGTGCTCCCCTAGGTTGTCAGAAAAACAGTAATCGATAAAGTCCAGTATTAACTCTTTATTCCTTTCAGAAACAGCAAAATCTTCTACAGATTCCAAACGTGCAGAAACATTTAGTTTATATATGCCCTCCATCATCCAGATACCTTCCAGTGAAAATGGGCTACGAACTTGTCTATATAAAGAAGTACTTGAAAAATAAAAGAAGCCTCGGGCGGGATTTGAACCCGCGACCTCGTCCTTACCAAGGACGCGCTATACCCCTAAGCCACCAAGGCACTGATGCTCTAAGAGCATCTCCAAAATATCACAGCAGAGATATAAAGGTTTCGACTGACATCATAGACAGTTGAAAAATATCGTCTTACTATCTGAATATTTTGTAAAATTACTTGGAAAAATAAAGAAATTGGCTTCAAAAAGAGCCATTTACTTCAATTTTTCTTTTGAATTCTTTTTCCCTTTTATATACACCACCGTTCATCGATCGGGAAGCGCTCGTTGATCCACATTAGGACATGATTGTTGTGGACTATCTTATAGGAACGGGAAAGGATAGGTATGCCGTTGAAGGTGGATTCCCCTTCAAGGATCTCAAGTTCGCCCATATCACGCCTTGTTTCAAGGTTGTGGCTGCGCAGGATTCGGCCAATAGGGATGTCCGCCCTCATGAGCTGTTCCCGCATGGTTTCAGGCATGCGTTCCAGAGGAGAGAGGGATCTTGCTTGAACGAAAACGGTATCTCCTGCAGAAAGCCGGACTACTCTATCATTTATCTCGCTGCCTTCCTCCACACCCAGAAGGGCAGCCGTTGCCCGATCAGCTTTAATGGTATACTGAGACTCGGTCGTTACGATGACCGACTTTCGGGTCATTATCTCCAGCAGGAAGGTCACCGAGCCATCTGTCCCGCAGCAGACCCGCAGGCAGGTGGGAATCTCAAAGCTCTTCAGTTTTTCCAGAAAATCGATACTCAAAAAGATACCTCAAGGTGGGTTGCCAGATAGTAGAAATCTCAAAACAGAATTAAGTCATCAGGAGTTTTACTCCCCTCCGACTTCTTTCTTGGCATTTTTTATGCGTTCTTTTGCCGTGTATCCGGTAGCCTTATACAGGAAATCCCGAAAGGCCTTATTGGTCTGCCTGACAGTTTCATCATCAGTTACGGTTTTATCAGAAACTGTGTCCACAGAGAGCATTTTATTCTCGATCCAGACTTTTATCTTTGACATAGCCCCAAAGGAGGTCTCAAGGACTCCTTCGTTTCTGGAGATTTCCCCGGGAAAACACTCCTCCATTAACGAGTAAATCCTGTCAATATCAGGCTTAAAACCGCGCTTTAATTTATACTGTTGCATTACTATCCTCTTATATGAGATTTTCATCTCAGATAAAGTTTGCTTAGTATCGATTTGCTTAGAAACTTTCCCCTCACATTTTCCCTTACTTTCTTAGCACTTTTTACATTCCAGTCAATCATGTTAAGTGAAGGAAAGATGCCACTTTTCAAAGTATGCCTCTTATAATTCAGTTCTGCTCATATTTAACATTGGTTATTAATTTAACTTGAGTTTTAAATAATTCTCAATTGTATGTAGTTTAGCCGTTCTTTCTGCGACTTTTTTTATTTTTAGCTATTTCTTATATATTGCGTTTCTATAGTTTTGTTTCCAATTTCACTTTCAATAGTTTATTTCCGACTATATCTCAGATCTTAACTTGCTTTTTAATTTTTATTGAGTAATTTTATAGTTTTCAAGACTATACTTCGGAAATTAAATACTCAATTCATAGTAGATAATGCTCGCGAGAATCAATCATAAATATGATTATGCCTATGATAAGTTGATACAAAAAGAGATCTGAATAACTACCTGATATTATCCTAACATTTAATTTGATTTACCTTATTCATTGCTTTAACAATGCCCAAACAAAAAGTCTGTCCACTTGATTAGGTTTGCTTCTTTTTGACAGAAGCTGATCGAAACTAATAGAAACTATAAATAAAAGAGTAAGAAGGTGACCCCCAGAATGCATAAGATATTAAATCTGGAAGAATTAGTTGCTTTAAAGCAGCTTGAGAAAGAAAAAAAGGAAGAATGCTGTGATCTGGAAATCGATCAACTGTACGACCTTATAATCCCTCCGGGCACGGTTGTATCTATTATTTACGATATTGTTGAAGAGTTCGGGCTCGAACCTGTAACCAGGAAGATGTTCGTAGGCGTAGCAAACAGTGAAGAAAGAGAAATCCTGGTTCTGCGCGGTCCTCTGGAGAAGGTTCAAGCTGCTGAAAAATTCCTCTATGACGAAATGAAGGCTTGGATCGAAAACCAATAATCCTGTTAGATTCCCTCAACCTGTTAAGTTTCTTAAATTGCGTTGCTAAATTTTCAGTCCTGTTTAACTTCTTCATGCCAATGGTCTGAGAACATAAATCCCGGATCGAAAAATGGCAACAAAAGTTAATCTTTTTCCAGAAATATACAGAAAATATAAGCATCAAAAAGGTAGGGACACAGACAGGAATGTCTCGATTTTTTTGATAAAACCTTTTTTCAAAAAATTTTTAGTAAAGCCACAGGTAGGAAGGTTCCAATTACTTGGAACCTATACCTGTAATGCCTTCCCTTAAAAAATCAAACACTGTTACTCTGTCCGTTTTGTCATACATATCGAGTTTTGAGCCAGCCTCAATTTTTCCGATAATAGCAGCTGTAAGCCCTGCCTCTTCAAAGACCTTTCTGCATTCTTCTGCCTTTTCGGCGTTTGCAGTAAAAACATAACCTGTTCCGGGGTGTACTTTCAACCACTGCTCAAAATCTACATTATCAGGTCTCGGGACTGCTTCGAGGTCCACGGCTGCGCCAACCCCGCTTGTTTCACAGAGCATTCCCAGCGTTCCTATAAGCCCGGGATTGCTTATGTCTTTGCCCGCAGTGGCAAGTTTTCGTTTTGCGATTTCCTGGGTTACGAGATATGTCTGCTTGATTACTGTAGGGGATTTAAAAGATGTCGTATCCCAGCTGTAAGGAGAATTTGGTCCTATTCTTCCGTCCATATCATAAGCTGCAATAACGAGGTCATCAGGCTGAGCGGTGTCACTCCTGATCACGCAATCTCTTTTGACTATTCCAATAATAGCAACTGATATGGAATTGTATTTGGTATCTGGATGAACGTGCCCGCCTACGACTGGAACTCCAAATTTCCTGACCCCTTCAGCCAGGCCTTCCATAAGTTCCTTGCAGGACTTCTCAGAGTTCGAGGAAGCTATATCTACCATAGCAAGA
>JAMXLQ010000281.1 GCA_024280975.1 Methanosarcina sp. | reverse complement strand
TTACGAAATTATGATTTTGTTCTTTTTCTACTGAACTCCATACTGAACTAACTTTTAGCTTTTCGGAAAAACGAAATGTATGAAAAACGAATTTCTGGTATGTTCTGATATTTTTGAGCTCTTTCCAGCGAAGGTAATCCTTTCTTGAGCGCAAGCGTTGTGCCACAACCGTTGCGCCGGTTGATCACGCCATCGCGTGGGAATTTTTCGATTAAACCTTTTCTCAAAAGGTTTTCGCTCAAGCCTTTTTTGAAAAGGCTTGTGATCACGCCGTTTTCCGGTTTTGATCAAACTTTTCTTAAAAGTTTGCGATCAGGCCTTTTCTCAAAAGGTTTGCAGAACTCGGGCAATTCAAGAAATATTTATATAAGACAAATAACAATTTGATAGAGCATCTAAAATATATATTTTTAAACTGAGTTATAACTAATTTACTTTATAACGGGTATGTACTCTTCGCTGATTTTGCATTCTAGAAAATAGGACAGCCTGAGTACTCAATGGTAAATTAAAAAATTCAGCTATTTTTATATAGCAGGAGCAGGCTTAACAGGTGAATTATTCAATATATAGTGCAGAAGCCTTCCTTCCTGAGAATTTCAAAGATTACTATTTCAGGAAAGCTATTATTTCAAGAGGATTATTACTATTTCAAGAAGAAAAGTAAGGATTACAGATGAATTTCATCACATGCCCGAGATGCGGCAGAGAATGCTACAAGCTTTTTGACTCAGTTTGTAGGGACTGTTTTTTTGAGACTTTCAAACTGATTGAATTGCCTCATGTACTCCATGTAAGAATATGTTCAGCTTGCGGAGCACACTTTCATAGAAGCCGGTGGGAAAATGTTGGTAATACCGAAGATGTGGTGCTAAAGGCCGTAGAAAATGCCCTTTATATCCACAACGAAGCCGGAGATGTGAATGTCTATCTTGAACCTAGGGAGATTACACCTTATATATATAAGGTAAGAGCTGAAGTCAATGCAATGGTTAGAGAAGAGCCTGTACACGCAGAAGCCGAGACCGAGGTAAGGATTCAGCGGACAGCCTGTGATATGTGTAGCAGGGAGTCTGGAGGTTACTTTGAAGCGATTATCCAGGTACGGGCAGCGGGCAGGTTTCCTACTGAAGAAGAGAAAAAACGCTGCATGGCTATCGTCAGGGAAGCTATGGAGAGCATGAGAAAAAAAGGTGACCGGCTCGCATTTATAAGCGAGGTACTGGATCAAAAGGAAGGAATAGACCTTTACATGGGTTCAATGAATGCCAGCAAACAGGTCTGCCGGTTAATCACTTCTGAACTTGGGGGCAGCTTTTCTGAATCTCCTACCCTTGTCGGAATGAAAGAAGGAAAGAACCTTTACAGGATTACTTTTGCTGTGCGTCTTCCCGAATTCAAGCCAGGAGATGTCATAAGGTTCAGAGGAAGGATTATCCAGATCAAGAGTTCAGGAAAGAAGGTTAATGGAATTTCCCTCGAGGATGGCTCAAGATTTATCTCAACCCCTGAGGAACTAAAAGGAGCAGAGAAAATAGGTAATATAGGGAATGCCGTATTAACAGTGCTAGTTTCAATTGAGGACAATGCAATTCTGGTGCTCGACCCTGAAACTTATGAAACTGTTGCCATAAGGAAGCCGATGTCATTCAATGCAGAAGCAGGAAGCGAAATTCCTGTCCTAAAAACCTCATATGGAATCTTTGCGCTGGCATATTCCGATATTCCACAGGCAAAATGAAGGTTCAGAAAGAGGAAATATGCAGAATATTCTTGTAATCGGATTTAATACCCGGAATGTTGTCTGCTCTGCAAGCCGGGCTGGTTATACGGTCTGTTCCATAGATGCTTTCTGCGATCTTGACCTCCAGGAGTGTGCATATGCATCGGCATTTCTGGAGTGCAAAACCGTACAGGAACTACACCAGCTCGAGGCTTCCCGAATAAAGGCCCAGATGGCTGAATTTGGACTAGAGTTTGATGCCATTGTTCCAGGCTCGGGACTGGAAACACTTGATCATAATGAGTTTTCCTGCCCTGTGCTTGCCAGCAGTCCGGATGCTATGCAGAAAGCCTCAGACAAACTGTACCTCGCAAAAAGACTTGAGGCCCTTGGAATCTCTCACCCAATCTGTTATTCTCCGGAAGAATTGGATGCAATAGAATATCCGGTTATGATTAAGCCAGTTTCAGGTGGAGGAGGAATTTTTAACCGGGTTGCCAGGAACAAACAGGAGCTCTTAGCTATCCTCGAAGAATTGTATAGCCTGAACCCTGAGCTTACGGAACAGGCGCTTATTGTCCAGGAGTTTCTTGAAGGAGTGCCTTCAAGCGTTTCTTTGCTATCTACGAAAAATGAAGCTCTGTCGGTGGCTGTGAATGAACAGCTAATAGGAATACCCTGGCTTTCGCGGCTGCCCTTTGCATATTGTGGGAATATAACTCCTTTTAGGACCAATAAAGCTAAGGAAATGGAGGGCCTTGCTGAAGAACTGGTGATTGAGTTCAAGCTTCTGGGCTCAAATGGAGTAGATTTTCTGGTTTCGAAAAAAGGGCCTGTAGTACTTGAAATAAACCCAAGGTTCCAGGGAAGTCTTGATACTGTAGAAAAAGCGATGAATATTAACCTTTTTGAGGCCCATGCTGGCTGCTTTAGAGGAGAACTTCCTGAGAAACCCGAAGCTAAATGCTTTGCTGCAAGAGGAGTAATATACTCGGATCGAGAACTTTTTATAGACAGAAAGCTCATGGACCTCATTCTAAGGGAAAAAAGCGCTGATATTCCTTCCCAGGGAACTGTTGTAGAGCCTGATGGCCCTCTTACTTCCCTATTCGCGTGCGCCTCTACCAGGGAAGAGGCAATCCTGTCGCTTAAAAGAGGGGTAAATAGGATAAAGGCTTTTATTGAAAACTAAAAGAAAGGAAAAATACCTGAGATTTGCCTAAAATGTATAAAAATTCAGGATTAAGAGAGTTTATTTTTTCTGGCTAGTAAAAATTTCCGGAAGAAAAAGGAAATGTAAACTTTAATACTGATATATTCAATTGATATAGGGATTTGAGGTGAACATGTTGGTCGATTTAAATGACAAGGTAATTAGAGGATATCTTATGAGCCTTGTGGGGGAAGATGGGCTCAAAATGATAGAAGAAATGCCAGAAGGCGAGGTTACGGATGAAGAGGTTTCAGAAAAGAGCGGGGTTCTGCTGAACACTGTAAGAAGAACTCTCTTCATATTATATGAGAATAAGTTCGCAATTTGCCGCAGAGAAAGAGATTCAAATAGTGGATGGTTAACATACCTCTGGCGTCTGGATTTTTCGGACATAGAGCACCAGCTTATGAGGGAAAAGAAAAAATTGCTCCGTAACCTGAAGACCCGCCTTGAGTTCGAAGAAAACAATGTTTTCTATACGTGCCCTCAGGGCTGCGTTCGCCTCCTTTTTGATGAAGCTACGGAAACCGAGTTTCTCTGCCCGATATGTGGGGAAGACCTGGTCTTCTACGATAATTCTCGTATTATTGATATCCTGAAAAAACGCGTAGATGCTCTTAGTTCAGTGTAAGTGGTCTACCTTGATTACCAGAGATGAAGCGACAAAGCTGCTTGAGGAAACCGGATGTGCTCCAAATGTAATCGAGCACTGTAAGGAAGTTTCATCGCTCGCAGTTGAGATTGCAAATAAAGCAAAAGCAGCAGGACATAATGTAAATCCAGAACTGGTAGAAGTAGGGGCTCTTCTTCATGATTTTGGAAGATGTAAAACTCATAAAATCGATCATGCAGTAGAAGGGTACAGGCTAGCCAGAACCAGAGGAATAGAGCCAGAGATTTCTGAAATAATAAAAAGACATATCGGAGCAGGAATCTCAAAAGATGAGGCAAGGAAGCTAGGACTCCCTGATGATGATTATTTCCCACGAAGCCTTGAGGAGAAAATAGTTGCCCATGCCGATAACCTTGTTAAGGGAACGAAGAGAATAACTATAGCTGAGAGGACTGCCCTCATGCGTAAGCAAGAAGTACCAGAAAATGTGATTCAAAGAATAAATGAACTTGCTGAAGAGATAGAAGGCCTTTTCAGTTAAATTTTAGGTATTTTAGAGCCAGGAGATCTGAATAACCTGTAGAATATCCTGAAAAGGACAAGAGAAAAAATTTTACCAAATAATTCTCCAAATTTAAATTTAGACACGTTTAATAAAAAAGAGAAGGAAAACTTATATATAGCGATATTAATAATGAGATAATGAAGTGCTAAATCCTGCTATTTAAGTTAAAAATACTCACCTCACTAAAACATTTTTTAGCGACATTTTCTCATTTTTAACTTATTATGAGGGTATGTTTATGGATAATGATAAATATCTAAAGGGCACAACTACCGTAGGAGTAGTTTGTACCGATGGTATCGTGCTCGCAAGCGAACAGAGAGCCACAATGGGGAATTTCATCGCAAGTAAAACTGCAAAGAAGGTTTACCAGATAGACGACCTTGTAGCAATGACCACTGCCGGTTCGGTAGGCGATGCGCAGCAGCTTGTACGGCTCGTAAATGTAGAGTCGCAGCTCTACAAAATGCGCAGAAATGAATCTATGACAATAAAAGGTATTGCAACATTAATGTCAAACTTCTTAAATGCTAACCGCTACTATCCCATGATGGTCCAGCTCCTTATAGGAGGAGTTGATAAAAATGGGCCTGGTATCTACTCACTGGATGCTCTTGGAGGAAGCATCGAAGAAACAAGAATCTCGGCTACAGGTTCCGGTTCTCCCATGGCATACGGAGTGCTTGAAGACCAGTACAGAGAAGATATGACTGTAAAGGAAGGCCTTGATCTTGCTATTCGGGCGATTCACAACGCCACTAAAAGGGATTCAGCTTCTGGAGAGAACATCGATGTAGTAGTAATTACTAAGGATGAGTTCAGGAGGCTGGATCCTGAAGAAGTAAAATCCATAAGGGCTCAATTAATTAAATAACTTAAACTGTTGATTTTTTATTTTAATACTAAACTAAAATCTTTTTCAACCTATTATTTTTCCAATATCTATATACTTTTTCATTTTTTGATAAAAAGGAAGATTTTTGATGCCTATTGAAGACGTGCTATTAGACCTCAAACATAAAATTGAGAAAAACCTACCTGCGGGAGTTACAATTACCGACGTGGAATTTGAAGGGCCTCAGCTTGTACTATATACTGAAGAGCCTCGAAAATTCGCTGACGATGGGAATATTATTCGCAATCTTGCAAAAGAACTCAGGACAAGGATTGCCATGCGCCCTGACCCCAGGGTGCTTGCAACTCCTGAAGACTCTATTTCTATAATCGAAGAAGTTGTTCCAAAGGAATCTGTAATCTCAAGCTATTATTTTGATCCCGACTCCGGAGAAGTAATTATTGAAGCTGAAAAGCCTGGCCTTGTGATAGGAAAGCACGGAGCTACTCTACGGGAGATCACAAAGCAGATCGGCTGGATTCCGAAAGTTGTACGGACTCCTCCTATCAAATCTCGTACCGTAAAAAACATCAGGGAATTTATGAGAAATAACCTCAAGGAAAGAAAGGAAATCCTTAGATCAGTGGGGAGGAAAATTCACAAAGAGTGTACCTCAAAAGATCAATGGGTAAGGGTTACATCGCTTGGGGGGTGCAAAGAAGTAGGGCGGAGTTGCTTCCTGCTCTCAACCCCCGAGTCCAGAATCCTGATCGACTGTGGAGTCAACGTAGGATCGGACGAAAACATGACTCCTTACCTGTATGTTCCTGAAGTTTTTCCCTTAAACCAGATTGATGCCTTGGTAGTTACTCACGCCCATTTGGACCATCAGGGGCTTGTCCCTTTGCTTTTCAAATATGGATATGAAGGACCTGTTTACTGCACACCCCCAACAAAAGATCTGATGGTGCTGCTCCAGCTCGACTACATCGACGTGGCAGCAAAAGAAGGGAAGAAGATTCCCTATGAGTCAGGCATGGTAGCAAAAACCCTTAAACACACAATTTCTCTGGACTATGAGGAAGTAACGGATATTGCTCCTGATATCAAACTGACTTTCCATAATGCAGGCCATATCTTGGGATCGGCTATTTCCCATTTCCATATAGGAGACGGGCTTCATAACGTAGTCTTTACAGGAGACTATAAATATGAGAAAACGCGGCTTTTTGATCCTGCCGTCAATAAGTTCCCGAGAGTAGAAACTGTCATCAGTGAGGCTACTTATGGCAATTCCAGCGCGTTCCAGCCTCCACTTAAAGACGCCGAAAGACACCTGCAGATGGTAGTTAAGAATACTGTGGAGAGGGGAGGAGTTTGTCTCATTCCGACTTTTGCAGTAGGTCGAAGCCAGGAAGTCATGATAGTGCTTGAAGAGTCTATAAGAAAAGGACTGATACCTGAAATTCCGGTCTATCTGGATGGAATGATCTGGGAAGCAACGGCAATTCATGCTACACATCCTGAATACCTGAACAACGACTTGAGAAAGCTGATCTTCCAGAAAGGCCAGAATCCCTTCTTGTCCGAATGCTTTAGACCTGTTGACTCTCACGACGCTCGCCAGAAGATAATTCAGAACCCTCACCCCTGTGTTATCCTCTCGACATCGGGTATGATGAACGGAGGACCGGTTATGGATTATTTCAAAGCCTTTGCCGAAGACCCGCGCAATTCTCTGGTGTTTGTAGGGTACCAGGCCGATGGAACAATCGGGCGCAGAATCCAGAAAGGATGGAAAGAAATTCCAATGACAGGAAAAGGAGGGGGGCCCGAAATCCTGAAACTAAATATGGAAGTCCAGGTAGTTGACGGCTTCTCAGGCCACTCCGATAGGAGACAGCTTATGGATTACATCAAGAAGATGCAGCCCCGCCCAGAAAGAGTGTTTACAGAGCATGGGGACGAAAAAGCCTGCGTTGACCTGGCAAGTTCGATCTACAAGAAATTGAAGATTGAAACCCGAGCTCTTACAAACCTTGAGACCGTAAGGTTGTTGTGACCCATAAGGGCCACAATTCTTTTTTGTGAAAAAAAGATAAATTTTTTCATGCCTTGAATCCGTAAACAGGTTCAAGATTTAAAAGATGTTGCATTAGCAGTCGGTGGTCTCCTACCACAAGATCCGCCCTGTCAAGCTGTGAAGGCTCCACATATGTGGGAACCCCTATGCAGTAAATTTCGGCTTTTTTTGCAGCTTCTACGCCCAGAATGGCGTTTTCTATTACTATGCACTCTTCCCGCTGCACATTCAGGAGTTTTACAGCTTTGAGAAAAGGATCAGGATCAGGTTTTGAGTTCTTAATATCATCTCCTGTAACCACAATATCGAATATATTCGGGAAAAGCTTGTCAATGATCCCGTGAACAATGAGATGGTCAGAGCCTGAGACTACTGAGAGCAGGAAACGAGTCTTAAGGGTTTCAAGGCACTCTTTCATGCCGTCGAAAGCTTTCAGCTCAAAGATCCGTTTAAATTCCTGCCTGTAAATTGAGGTAATAATTTCGAAATTATATTCTTCTGGTTCTTTCCTGGCTTTTTGAATAAGCAAATGGATACCATTCGTGGGATTTGATCCTTCAATTGCATAAATATCTCTGTCCTGAATTTCCATACCCATATCAAGGAAAGCTTTTTTCCAGGCTGCTGCGTGGAAGGGCATGGAGTCCACGAGAACGCCATCCATATCGAAAATCAGTGCCTTTAACACGGTCATGACTCCAAAATTGAAAACTTAGTGATTTGGATTAAGATCCTTGGTAAGTAAACTATCCAGAACTCCTGGGATTAAGCTAACAAGATTCCCGGTAATTAAGCCTCAAGGATTCCTGAAATTAAGCCAACTGAGGTCCCTGGAGATTAAGATAAAAACAGTTTTAAGCTTTAAAGTTTTCCTGAAAATTCCAAGCAGAGTTATAGCTTTAACATATTTTTTGTGAATTTAAAGAACCTTTTGCGAGTTTAATATTTTTTTATGAACCTAACATGTTTTTTTATAACTCTATGTTCTCTTTTATCGTTTTAACGTGCTCTTATGTTTCTAATTGAGTCTTCATGAATTTACATATTTACCGATTAATACGTTTCCTATTGATTAGTACTTTTTTCAAATTTTGTCACGCTGATATCAAATTTACCTTCCTAAATGTTCGTTCCAAAAAGTATACTGGTGAAATTAATTTGAAAATATCTATGTAAATAAAGTTTACGAGATAAATTGGAGCCCATTGAATGAAAATCGCAAATATAAAAAGATATATATTAATACAGATAAAACTAATTTTAAAAATCAGGCAAGAGCCTCGAAATTCTGGAATAATACCGAAACAGTTTTTAGGAGGAGAATTCTACTTAAACGTAATAATACAAACAGTCTCATAAAATTGCAAAAATCTAATCGAAAGTTTTATGAAAAACGAATTATAGGATTGCAGTGTTAGCCCCTGAAGTCAGGCATGCCATCAAAAGAATAGAGAAGATAATATCTGAAAATTGCCTTGACTTGGATAATCAGGAGAGCTTTGCTGCGGGGAATTAAACAGTTGATAAAAAATTAAGTTGACATATATAAACATTTTGGCATTTCCTCACCCTTCATCTTTGAGAATTAAATGCTAAAGGAAGTAAAAGAGTGAATATATGAGATTTATGGGTGACATATTTAAACTTGATAAACAATTTAAGAATACAGTTTAAATAAGTCCGAAATATTTAAGTTCGGCAGAGTGCCAACTTATTAAAGATAACGGATGAAAATCTTTAGTAAGTTCTGAAGGTTATCTCATAATTCCACTCAGAGTATTGAAAGGGATGCGACCCCCGATGTAAAGGGTGGGGAGTCAAACGTAACAATTAGACACAAATCCAGTCGAGGGGATAGAATTGCAATCATTTGTACAGGAAGCAATGAAATTCAGCGAAAAAGAGAAGGAATATCGGAAGACCTCCTCTGATGAAGACTTCGAAGAATTCGGACAACCGCGAATCATGATTGTCGGATGCGGGGGTGCCGGGAACAACACTGTAAACCGTCTCTATAACATCGGGATCGAAGGTGCGGAAACGGTCTGCATCAATACTGATAAGCAGCACCTTGACAATGTAAGAGCTGACAAGAAGATCCTTGTAGGAAAAACTCTCACACGGGGACTGGGAGCAGGTGGCTACCCCGAGACAGGAAAGAAAGCTGCGGAACTTGCAAGAGGTACGCTCGAAGAAGTGTTAAAGGATGTTGACCTGGTTTTCATCACTGCAGGGTTAGGCGGAGGTACAGGGACAGGGGTTGCCCCTGTAGTTGCCGAAGTGGCAAAAGAACAGGGAGCAATCGTTGTAGGAATGGTCTCCAGCCCCTTCAGAGTTGAGAGAGCTCGGATTTTCAAAGCCGAAGAAGGTCTTGAAGACCTGCGCAGGGCAGCTGATACCGTAATTGTCCTGGATAATAACAGGCTGCTTAATTACGTGCCAAACCTCCCCATAGACCAAGCTTTTTCCGTAATGGACCAGCTGATTGCCGAGACCGTAAAGGGAATTACAGAGACGATCACAGTGCCCTCACTGATAAACCTTGACTACGCCGATATCAGGACTATCATGAGCTGTGGCGGAGTTGCAGTTATGCTTGTAGGCGAGTCAAAAAACCAGGACAAGAGCACTGAGGTAGTGCGTACTGCCTTAAACCACCCCCTGCTTGACGTTGACTATAAGGGCGCGACCGGAAGCCTTGTCCATGTAAC
>JAMXLQ010000280.1 GCA_024280975.1 Methanosarcina sp. | reverse complement strand
ACTGTTCCAGATTCTATAATCTTTCCGTGATCAATGACTGCTACCTGGTCCGCAATTGCTTCGGCTTCTTCCATATAATGTGTGGTTAGAAAAATTGTCATCTTTCTTTCTTCGTTCAGTTTTTTGATATGATCCCATATAGAATTTCGAGTCTGGGGATCAAGACCTACCGTGGGCTCATCAAGGAAAAGGATTTTCGGATAATGAACAAGCGCACGCGCAATTTCAAGCCTGCGTTTCATGCCGCCAGAACAGTTTTTAACATACTCTTCTCGCCTGTCCCAGAGCCCAACAATTTCCAGAGCTTTCCGAATTCTTTCTGCTCTTTCTTTTTTAGGTACCTTGTAGACAACTGCATGGTAGACGACATTTTCATAAGCGGTGAGTTCATCATCAAGACTGGGATCCTGAAATACTATTCCGAAAGACGCGCGAGCCTTATCCTGTTCTTTAAGCACATCGAAACCGTTAATGCTTATTTCCCCAGATGTTGGCTTCAGGACAGTTGTAAGCATTTTAATTGTCGTGGATTTGCCTGCGCCATTTGGGCCTAGAAAAGCAAAGATTGAACCTGCTTCTACATTAAAACTGATGTTTTTCACAGCTGTAAAATCATCAAACTTTTTCACAAGGGATTGGACTAAGAGTATGTTTTGCATGTTTGATCCTTGAACTTTTTTGTCAAATAAGAAATAAAATCTGTTAATTTTTACTTAAAAGGCTCCTGACTTGAGGTATTTGATTCTGTTAGGACCTATTCTGCTGGACTGATAAACAAATTTTTAAAATATAAACTGCGTAAAATCTGAATATAAAGCGGCAAAGTCTATAGCGCTTAACCTGTTGAATGCTAAGTTCTAAAACGGTTAACAGAAATACTTGGTTCAAATAGTGCAAATTATTTCCTTCAAAAAATTTATAGAAAATCTGACTTTTACCTGTATTCCTGAATATATGCTTGTTAGAGCTTGGCTGCATTCAGAGAAATCTTTCGAACTATTTCAATAGCAGATGGTAATTCCTCAGAATCAAAATCCGTGAGTAGAAGTGAGTTAAGCTCAAAGCCTATTTTCTGCATCTCCGGCTTTATTTTCCTACCTTTTTCAGTAAGGTAGAGCCTTTTGATTCGTTTGTCTTCCGGGTCTGTTATACGGTAGACAATACCTTCTTTTTCCATTTTCAGAATAGATTTCGCAATCATCGTTTTATCAAACCCTCTCGACTGTGCAAGGCTGTCCTGACTCCGGCCTTCCTGACGATACAGAGACATCAGGATAGAGAAATGTCCCCATCCTATATGGTACGGAGCCAGTTCTTTTGCAAAATGTTTCTGGACAGAGCGATATGTAAACGAGATAAGTGCAGCAACTTTGTCAATATCCTCAATCCACTGGATAGGTGTTTCTTCTTCATTCATTATTTTCACTCATGGAAATTCAGCATAATTGAAGCCCTTTGAGAAAATTAGTTGACTGGTATACTATTTATAATAAATGGATCACATCAAAATTGTTGGCTAGTCAACAGTAACGAAGAAAAACAGTACGAAAAAATCATTGTTAAAAAACATTTTACTCTTGCTTACGAACCTGCTGAAATCTTCTTGATACTTTCAATAATAGATGATGACCCTACTTATCAGTGATATTTGTGGTAATTCCCAAGGTACTTGAAGGAAAGAAAAATGGCAAGAGAAATTTTGTGAAATAGATTGGCCAAGAAATATTTTGTGCCTGAAGATAATATGAGAAGGAATTGAGGACCATGAGCTTTGCAAGATCCTAAAAAAGTACTAAGCATAGCAACCGTTTCTTATTGCTACTACCTGGGTACAAAAAATCAGAACAAAATTTGATATGTATTTCTAGAGAAAAGCGCCTTTTCGTTATCTTACGCATTGAGTTATTAGATAGAAGGGCTTATGCTCACAAAAGCCCATTTTTTATCTAATATTTCTTACTAGCCGGGTTAACCCAGCTATACCTTACTCGGCCTTAATGCGTTTAATGGTTGTAGGACGCTCTTTAACCAGGATTCTGTGTCCGCAGTACGGACACCTTATACCTGTGTACTCGTAGTCAATTTCCACTTTCTGTTTACATCGAGTGCACTTATAACCCATACAACCACAACCTTAAGAAATTACTTTGCCTCAGCAACATTCTTCATCGTACGCAGAAGAGTCTGACCAACGCTGGTGTAGGGAATATAAGTTCCGCCAGCGAAGGTATGTCCGCATTTACTACATTTCCAGATACCAGTCCCAATTCTCTTCACGGTAGGCCTGGCACATTTTGTACATACATGCGGAGCTCGCATGCGTTCTTCCAGGTCTGCAACAAGCTTTCTGTCTTTTCTTCCATATCTTGGACCGAATCTGCCTGCTGATCTGGAAATCCTTCCTTTCTTAGTGAACTTTTTTGCCATCGTTATAACTCCTTAAAATGTAAATGTTTAATCCAAAGTGATTGAACTCAGAACCTGCTGGCTCACGGGTCAGGGCCTTGATATCCAATTCTCAGGTTCCACTCACCACTTATTGCACGCGTACTTAGACCGTAATATGGCATTTAATATTTATATTTAATTAATCCTGCCTGATTCATTCCCGCTTTGACAATCCTTCCAGGTAAAGTTCCCTGAGTTCGGCTGCCTTTTCACGTGCCATATCGATTGCTTCCAGCACCTCAGCCTCGGTGAAAGGAGCAGGACCCATCTTCTGCATGCCAGCGATAGACCCGTCCGAACTTGAAACCACAGTCAATTTTGTCTCACATACAGCTTCCTCATCCAGTGAAGGATCTACCATCAGTTTTGACCCGATCTTGGCAAGAGTAACGCCCACCGGTATTTCTTTCATCGCAAGAGGTACATTCATACCGATTCCCTGCTGCTCGTTCGGGACAAACGTGGTCATAAGGGCCGCAATAGCAGCGAGACAGGATGCATCAATGATATTTCCATCGTCGTTAAGGACATGGACATCTATATACGCGATCCAGACGGATTCTCCAACGGTTATGCAAAGCTTCTTTATATCAATTGCGCCCGATTCCCTGATTCCCCTATCTACAACTCTTGCCATCTCGATTGCATCTTCTCTGGGCGGACCTGGCTCAAATTCCGGGGAAGCGATAGGATTGAGTTCCAGGTTAGTAATAATTACGCCCTCATCCTGAGAATCCGGGAAAGGAGTGCCTGTCTGAAGCTTAACCCCTACAAGAACCTGGGTATTTCCGAGGGTTACCTTCGCCGAGCCCTCAGCTTTCGAGATAATATTCGTTTCAAGCTTGATATCTCTGAAATCTTTAAATCCGCGCCCATCCTGGCGCCTTCCCTTAATCATAAGGTTATAAATGTAGTCCTTCTTAAGCGTGGCAATAACTTCACTCATCGTTTTCACCTCTGCTTCCGGATTCAGAGGGATCTTTTACTACCTTCCAAGGCCCTTTGCACTTTTCTTCTTCAGCCTCTTCCTCGACTTCTACGGCCTGTTCAGCAGGAGCCTCTTTTCTGGACTCAGCTTCAGATTCAATCTCTGACTCGGATTCAAAAGTTTCTTTTGGAGAAATTTTTTCAATCTCAACTTCTTCTTCAAGCTGTACTTCCTCTTCAAGCTGAGATTCTTCAAGTTCTTCAAGTTTTGCTTCCTCTTCAGGCTGAGACTGTTCTTCAACCCCCACAGGCTCTTCAAGCTGAGCTTCCGCTTCAGGCTGGGCTTCCTCTTCATTAAACTCTTCTATCTCAGGCACGAGTTCTGCTTCCTCAGAAACAGTTTCTTCGAGCTCAGATTCTGCGAGTTTTTCAGGTTCAGAGACTTCCTCATAAGAAGCTTCAAGATTAGCTTCAAATTCAGCTTCGTCTTCAAAAGCCTCTTCTTCAGTTTCGTTTTCAATCTCTGCTTCAATTACTTCTTCAATAGTTTCTCCTTCTACTACTTCGGCCTCGGCTTCTTTAATGATCTCCTCAAGCTTCTCGCACTCTGGAGCCTCTTCATTAACAGCACAGGCTTCAGCAGTTTCCTCAGATAACTCTTCCTCAGGTCCTTCAATTTCCTCAATAATATCGTCTACAGCTGCTGCTTCTGTAGCATATTCAAGAGAAAGTTCGGCTTCTACGACTTCACTCTCAATACCTGTAGCCTCTTCTTCAGTCTCTTCAACAGGTGTTTCAAACTTCTTTCTCAAGACGGCCTGCTGAATTTCAAGGATTTCTTTACAACCTTTTTTTACAAGTTCTAGGCCTTTCTTAATTTCGTCTGAAGTGAGATGCCCATCCATCTGAAGCAGAGTAATATCTCCATCCTGGGTCATTGCAACAGGAAAATCAGCCTCACCATAATTGTCCTCTTCCTTATTAAGGTCGAGTACTATCTGTCCGTCAACTTTTCCAAAAGCGCAGGAAGTAACCAGACCCTTCATGGGAACACCTGCATCGGCTAGAGCTATGCTTGAGGCATTGATTGCTGCTGTCCTTGTCCCGGCATCGGCCTGAAGTACTTCCACAAAAATATCGATTGCAGTCTTCGGGAAAAGCTCTGCCATAATTACCGGCTCAAATGCTTCCCTGGAAACTTTTGAAATTTCAATGCTCCGTCTGCTGGGTCCGGGTCTGGCCCGGTCTTCCACGGAAAAAGAAGCCATATTATATTTGTAACGAATAACTGCAGTATCTGCACGCTGTAAACGACGAGGATGAGCTTCTCTTGGACCAAATACGCCTACGAGGATTTTGTTCCGTCCCCATTCAAGATAACATGAACCGTCGGCTCGTGAAAGTACGCCGATCTCAATTTTCATGGGCCTGATTTCATCCGCATGCCTCCCGTCAAGGCGCAGCCCATCGTCAGTGATTAATTTTTCAGGTTTATCACTCATAATTTAATCTCCAAAAAACTCCTAAAACAACTACTTTACAGAAGCTTCCCTAAAATCCCTCATGACTTTCCGGAATTCAGTCCTTTGGATCCAGCAACACATCGATCTTCCTGTAAATCTCTTCGGAATGATCTTCTTTTGGTAACTTTACCTCAGTCTTTCCGCTTTTAAAAAACTTAACGGGCTTGGACTCTTTCTGCCTGCTCCGCTCATTTTTCAAAAAGTTATAGATCCTGTCTGTCAATCCGGAACGCTGGGCTTCGGCTTCAATTTTCCGGAGAGCCTTACTCAAAAGCTCTATATCGTCGTCCTTTCCATCGATCCATATTCTGCCGTTCTGGCCAACGAAAATACTGCAGTTTGTCTCTTTTTTCAGCATTGAGATCATGGAACCGCCGTGTCCTATCACACGTGGGACTTTTACAGGCTCAACTTCGACAATCTGACCTGTTTTAAGTTTATGGAAGTTCGAATCCCTGAGAGCAAGCTCTACTTTCATGGAACTGTCCACATCTTTCACTCTAAGGATTATAGAGTCGCCTACGTCCAGAACTTCGGGCATCTCTCGGGAATCTATTCTTCTGGGATACTCGGATACATGGAATAGACCATCGTAAGGAGAGGCAATGTTCATTATCCAGTTGGATGGTGTAACCACAATAACGATCCCAATTACCACATCATTTACGGAAGGAACATAGACTCCCGCAAGAGGGATCACTCCAACTTTATCCTCTTTGAGATTTTCAATACCACAAAATAAAGAATAGATCTTGTCGTTCTTGACATAAGTCCCGTATCCGGCTTTTTTCGAATTCTCGGATAGCAGGTCACCAGGGATCACTACTTTTTTATCCATCCAACATCCTCTTATAAAAGTTTAGTTTGAGCCTCTCCCTTCGTAAGATGATTTATAAGAGCATATAAATCAGTCTGGACTCCTGCCGGAATTCTTACCACTGCAATCCAGGAGCCGTCACGCTGCCATTCTTCTTTCGTAATGCTTCCGATCTTGGAAATTTCTCCGTATGCTTTGGGAGCATATTCTGGAGGGATTTTCACAGCAATACTGATTTCTTCAAAGCGTATAGGTATAAGCGGGCGAATGGCTTTCATTGTGATATTGACCAGCTGATCCACGCTTTTTAAAGGGTCTATGTGCACCTTTGCTTCTTCCATTGCCTTTTCGATCCGTGCAGGAGGATGCGGTGCTTTTGTCTGGGGGTTTATTGCATTTCTGGAAATGGTATAGATAACTTTTTTCTTTTTTTCCTCAAGCATACGTTTTCTCTGTTCAGCAGTGAGCTGGAGCTCCCCGCTTTTCAGGATCACGGCAGCTATCTTGAAGGGGTCCATTGTCTCAAAAGCATTGAAAATATCGGACTCTGCTGCTCGGTCCCCTCGGTTTGCGTCTTCGAAGATAGTTTCAACCGCCAGGATATCTTCAAGATTTACGTCTTCTCCTCGCTTGTAGGCCAGAGCCCCTTCGGGCTCGACCAGGACTTCGAAGTGTTTGCTGCCTCTCTTGAGCCGTGCAGTCACTGCCTCGTCCAGGGACACCATTTTTGAATACCTTCTCCAAAATATAATTTTGAGAATCTATAGATTCTCTGATTAGTCAATCTCAAATATTATATAGATTTTATTCTTTGTGCTCAGTTTCCCTGTGTTTTGCAAGAATCTGCTGAACATAATTCTCAACTTCTTCAGGAACTAATTTCCTGAATTTCTTATCCAGAAGTGACACAACACCCACCTCAAGTGTAGACGCATCGAACTTGCCTTCGGCAGCTCTATAAAGTGCATCCATACCAAGGAGGATAGCTGCATCAATATTCATATCTTCCCTGTATTCCGCTTCAAAAACCTCAACAACCGCGTTTCTGCCTGCTCCTATGGCTGTCGCCTTGTATTCTAGAAGAGCACCGCTCGGGTCGGTCTCAAAGAGCCTGGGCAGATTGTCGTCCACGCCTGCAATCAGAAGTGCAGTCCCATATGGGCGAACTCCACCATACTGAGTATAAGTTTGCTTGTGGTCGCAGATTTTCTTGGAGATAACCTCCACACCTATGGGTTCATCATAAGAGACCCTATTGACTTGAGCTTCTACACGGGCTCTGTCAACAAGGGATCGAGCATCTGCCACAAGCCCTGAGGTTGCAGCTCCTATGTGGTCGTCAATCTGAAAAATTTTTTCGATTGACTCGGCCTCCACAAGTCTGCTTGTTATTCGCTTGTCAACGAGCAGCACTACCCCATCCGCTGCCTTGATTCCTACGGCCGTTGTTCCCCTTTTGACCGCTTCGCGGGCATATTCTACCTGAAAAAGTCTTCCATCAGGGCTGAAAACCGTAATTGCCCTGTCATAGCCCATCTGTGGTGCCATCTGCATATTCCGTATCTCCCTTAATTTGTATTTTATACTGATTTAATCTTCCCGGCAAGAAACCGGTCTTTCTTCCTTTAAGGTTCTCTTTCCGCATGCTCGTCAGCTAAATCACCGCCTTCCCCAAAAAGGCTTTGGTCAGTGATCATGAACTGCTGCGCGGATATTCCGAAAATTCAGGAGCTTAAAGTCCCCGACCCAGCATTCAGGTTAGGAAACCGACTTTTGATTCCCTATAACGTATTTCTACCTTATTAGAGTTTTTAACATTTCATTCGGGACTTTAAATCCGGAGAGATTTTTTTCGGACAAAACCTACGGAAAATACCCAGTTACGGGGAATCCAAAGGCACTTTTACCCTTCAAAGCGCGTTTTCCAGGATCTGGACTCACGCACTTGAGGAACCTTTTTAATGGTTTTTAAGGTCCAGTTCCAATGTTAACTAAGTCCGTTAATAAAGTGTATTTACTCAGTTATAATGCTTGTGAGGCCCGGAGTTTTCCGGTGCTTAAAGCCGGATTTTGAGGTCTTTATACAGAGATTTTAGTTTCTACTGCTTTGCCCCATCAGGATTTTGATTTGTTTTCCGATTAGACCCGTAACTGTCTAAGTTTAACTTCTGGACAAGTTATATTCCTGTCAATCAGCTTTGCCAATCAATATTATACTTTGTTACACTAATATACTCATTCATTATAGTATATATTAAACAGCATCCTGATAGTTTATTAAATAATTCCTGATAGACCTAAGACTAAAGATTTTCAACCCTGGTGCAAAGGCCAGTAACCGGAAAAACTGCTCACTTTAACTCTCCCGAACCTTCATAATTTGACATCTCTGGATCCAGATATTAGCTTTCCTAAAATCCGCTAACCTAACTTTCCTGAATCTTCCAACTTATTATTCTTCAGCAGTCTTGAATTTTGTCTTAATTTCGGGCTCAAAAACCGTATGGTTCTGAAGAAATTTCTCGGTTGCCCTTTTAACCGTGCCTGAAGTTCCAAGTACGTGCAAAGTCGCCTTTTTTCCGTTAACCCTTGTGAGGGTTGCTAGGGAAGCTCTCGTTTCTTTTACTTTCGTATGAGAACACTGGATAATACCTTTCCAGTCTTCGAACCCAAGCACCTTAATATCACATTTACTAGTAACAACATCTCCAAGCAACGAGGAAGCAGAGAACATGATCTCTTTGACCAGATCATTCCTGCTGACTGGCGCCTCGGAAATCAGCTCAAAGGCCAGATAACGTTTTTTCGCACGAAGTGAAGGTAGCAAACGTTTCAAAAGTAATCTCCCTCCTCAAGCACCTCGACACCTTCCCTGATATGCCCGAGACCAGGACGATTCCTAAAGATTATTCTTTGGGGCTCAATAGTCATGGCTTCAAGGGCTTCATTTTCCTCAAACCCGCAAACTTCAGCCAGGGCTAAGGTCTCCATCGGAGACCGAAGATCAAAACACGACATTGCCCCGCTTGAAAGGACAAGGGAAACGTCGTACTTCCTGGCAAGATCAAGGTTTGCTCTGAGGTCAGACAACAGACGAACACGCCTTGGACCTCTTGAATGAAGGAAGGACCTTAATGTCAGGCCGATTGAAACGTCGTTTTCAGCTGCGGCTTTTGCAAGCACCTGATTTAACCCGCTGCTCTTATCAAAAGCTGGATGGTTCAGGATATCTACCCTTGGATTTTCTAGTGCAGCCCTATTGATGGTTTCCGAACCTCCGTGCACTATCAGGACATCTACCGACTTTCGGAATTTTCCGATAAGGCCATGAAGTTTTGAGGGATTTTCCTCTACAAGCTCGATTCCGTTGAAAACCTCAAATTCGCGAGTAGAGGGTAACATAGATCGTGATTGAGGAAGTTTATCAGAGTGATTTGCAAGTGCAATTCCGCTATACCCTAAATGTCTGGCAAGGGCAGCAAGTTGCTCAACCGAATTCTCCCCATCAGGCACCGCATGAACACAAAAATCGTAGAACTTCGGTTTACCCAAACAACTCCTCCACTATAGCTCCGGCTTTTTCCCGGTTCTTCGGATAGGTCTCGATCTTGACTTTTGCAGTGATCGCATCCGAGGAATTAGTCAGCTTCACCTGTTGCAGGTATGCAGCCTGCTTGTCAAAGCGGAGATGGAAGACCTGATCATCGTCCAGCTTCTCAGGCATTTCTTCCCTGAGCCTTGCTACATCTTCTTCGGAAAACCTTTCCCGGACAAAGCGGGCAAAATTCAGACAGTCTGCCTTTCTTTTAAGCTGTATGCTCAGAATGGTAATGGGATTTCCATGGTGCCCTTCAGCCCGGAGCTCTTCAATCAATTTGCTCTCTTCCCGGATGCCGGCACCGGATAAAAAAAAATCCAGAGCCGCACGGACTCTGGATATGTCTTCGGTTGCGTGGGCGATCACACGCAGTATTATGTGATGAATCACTTGCCTCGACTCTTGTGTGCACGGATACTCGGCCTGGTCTTTTCAGTACCTTTTCCGCGTGTAGACATGCCTCTGCCCTTCCGGCCGGCACTGGTCTTACCCCTTGCGGCTCTGTCCCTGATGGACGGGTCGCATATCCAATTGAGACTCTTGTCGCTCTTTATTACAGGGTGGTGGGGGTCTACAAGAATGACTTCAAACCACTTGTTCTTTCCATCCTCCCCTACCCAGTATGAGTTAAGGACTTCAAGATTCGGGTATTTGCGGTCTGCACGGGCTTCGGCAATTCTCTGAATGCTCATGCCGCCTGTGATCTTGTTTACTCCCATTTTCTGGGTCCTTCTTCCACGGTTGAACCTTGTTTTACCAAGCCCTCCGCGGCGTACTTTTACTCTGGCGACGACAATGCCCTGCTTAGCTTTGTATCCAAGGGAACGTGCCCTGTCGATTCTAGTAGGCCTTTCAATCCTGGTCACAGATCCCTGCTTTCTCCAGACCTGCATACGCTCCCAGCGAAGTTCATTCACGTAAGTTTCATCAGGGTTTTTCCATGCATCACGTACGTATGTGTAATAAGATTTTACCAATTTAAACACCAAGTTTCACTTTTGTTTCACGGTTCAGCCCTGCCTGCAGGACCACATTCCAACGGGATCTAATCCCGAAAATGAAACATGCGATAAACTGAATCATCTGATTTAAAGCTTTGCCCGTATACAGGCCAATTAAAAGTGAAGAATCTGGATAAAGAGAAAAGGGAGAATATTTAAAAATAGGAGATGAAGGACAGTAATTTTGGAAAGAATTTAGGGAAGTAAAAGCTAGATCTCAAGTTATTTCTCAAATGTAGAAGACAAACTACTGACCATATATATGTTCAATATGTGCAGAAAAAATACTCTCGTTCTTTTCAAGCTCATCTTTTACTCTAATTGCATCTTCCTCTGGAATCCAGTACTTAGATCCATCAGGCTTTTCTTAGGCACCAACACGATGTGGTAGGTAATCTGACCATAGCCATGGCTAAAACTGTGTAATTCCACTAGTATCACATCATAGCCATAGATGGCTGGCACCATCTGTGGCTATGGTGCCAAAAAAAAGCTCATTTTACAAAAAAGTAAGGATTTAGAGATTTAAAGTGAAAAACGAGGAGGCGGGGGTTCACTTCATCCCCAATCTAAAGAATGGGGTATTCGTGACCCTCTGCGCTCCCATAGTACAAGAATAAAAATAAGGACCATATATTGCGGATTCGTTTGAAGCAATGAGAAAGAATTATCTACCATATTCTCCTCTATAATTTTGTTTTTATAAAATTTATTATTTTAAAGTTAAATAACTTTGCGCACCACAATGTTATACTGTTATCTTCAAGCTTCATGCTGAAAGGAGTAAGCATTAAGTTTTTGAAAATTGTGTGAAAATTAAATTTTCTCATTGCCTTTGTTCGTTCTACTTTCGATATAAATAATAATGACGAACTGCTACCTGAACAATCCTCTTTTAACAAACATTTGATTTGAATTCTTTTTATATTATATTATAGTAATATCAATTAAAAGCAGATAACGGAATTGGGGAAACCACGAGAACTTGAATCCGTAAATTAACTTATGAATCACGAAGTAAACAATCACCTGATGCCATTAAGGAACTTCAGGATAAATAAATAAACCAGAGATGGGGGAGAAAAGTAATGCAAGCAAGTACTAATGAAGCTCAGACCATTTTGGGAAGCGTAGACTATCCTGTAACGAAGAGTCAAATTATCGATGAAGCTAAAAAGTGGAATATCAGCGGCGACACGATGCAGGCTCTAGAGAACATCCCAAACAGAAAATACAATAGCGCTGATGATGTTATCAATGAATTTGAAAGCTTTCAAAAGGCTGTGGACGTTTTCCATAACAGAAAATATCCTGCAACAAAGCAGGAACTTGTCAACGAGGCTAAAGATCTTCAGGTCCGCGATGTAATAGTAAGAGCACTTGAAGCCTGTCCGGACAAAGAATACTCCAGCCCTGCCGATGTTATTAACGAATGCAGAGCCAAGCTCCAACACAGATAATTCTGTTTTGAGTTAATCTGCATTAAAAACGAAAAGACCAGAAACAAAAAACTGCTATTCTAGATTAGACCGACTTAGGTCCTGAAATACTGAGGAGCAAATTTTCCCTTGATATCCTTTAAAAGATAAAGTTTGTCCATTAGTGTTTGATTCAGCGCAAAAGTTGAGGCCTTAACAAGGCCTTTATTTTCAATCTTCAAGTAGTCAATCATTTTAATCTTCAGCATTCGGAATTGTCAAGTAACTTATTCCTCGTTTTTGTCAAGCTTATCAAGAATAGAATTTTTGAGATTCAAAGCACGCGCATCTTTAGCGTTAATTCTTAGGGCATTTTCTACTACAGAAAGTGATTGCGTGTATCTTCCGAGTTCAAAGAGAATAGATCCTTTGTTGAACCAGGCTTCAAGTTTATTTGGGTTCTTTTGTAGCGCCTTATCAAATGCTTTTAATGCTTTTTCAGGCTTATCGAGCATATAGAGAGTAGAACCTTTAAAGCTCCAAACATTTTCATTTTTAGGGTTAATTTCCAAAGATTTCTCAAATGCCTCTAATGCTTCCTCATGTCCACCAAGTATATAAAGTGTAGAACCTCTATATTTCCATATATCCACATCTTGAGGGTTAATCTCAAGACTTTTGTTAAGCGTTTCCAGTGCTTTTTGGCATCTATCCAGTTCATAAGCCTGCTTTTTTCTTGCTTCCGATTACCAGACTTATCTGGATAGTTTTATGGAAGCTCGTTCAGCTCTGTAATCAAGCTTTGATCTTCAAGTATATGCAATATATTTTTATATTCCTGAATTTCAGAGTCATCTGGATAGATTGCTAAAATATCATTAAGTTCATTCAGTCCCTCTTTATATCTACCAAGTTTGACCTGAGCTAGAATAAACCGCGATAAAATAAAAAGTTTTTAATTGTATGAGGTGAATAATGATAGGTAATTATACCTACCATTCATCAATAATGTCTCTAAAAAAGCACTTTGGAAAAATTTAGAAAAAATCTGGAAGATTTTTTGTTCATGTTACCTATCCCCGATAAAGTAACCCAAAAATATTTTCTCAATATTTTTTGGATTAGAACGTCTTCCAGGCGATTCTTTACTCACATACCCTACCAGTCACTTTCCAATTACCCAATTGTGTTGATCCATCCGTTTTTTCTACCGTGGTCTGCCCATTTGTTTTGATTCGTTTGTTTGGGTTTGTTCTCTTATTCTCTTTGGGTTGAATCTTTTCTCTTATTCTTATGGGGTTACAAGCTATAATTATTCCCAAACTTATTTAAAATAAATT
>JAMXLQ010000279.1 GCA_024280975.1 Methanosarcina sp. | reverse complement strand
CCATTTATCGGCGCTAAATGATTCATAAGCCACATTTGCATCGCAACTCCTCCAGCTACATGTGGAATGCTTGTCTGATCTGTGCAGTTCCAGTCAGATATAACAGTTCCATCAGCAAGTTTTGCAGTGAAGTGGGCATACGTTGGTTCCCAATCGAACATGTATGTCACATTTGTAGCGTTTCGGCAAGAAGAGTCATAAGATATTGAACTCTGGTATGCATTTGGCTGGACACCATAACTAAGTCTATCGCTATATATCCAGCCCCACTGAGTAGCTTCAATATCTATTTCATTAGTATCATTATGGCGGAAAAACATAGCAGATACAATGTTAGGATCGAGATCCAGTATTGGTGACGAAACCTTCCACGTGTATACACCATATTTGTAGTTAGCGGATGTAGTATCAACCTCTGTTGAATACCAGGTATCTCCGACTTTCCGAATTGTCAGGTGGAGATTATGGTTTGAATCAATCCAAACGCTGCTACTTGAATCGTTCCACTGGTTGCCACCCGGATTACCAGTTCCACTTCTTACCCACCACTGTTTACCACACCAATTAAGATAAGTGTCTGCAGCGGCAAGGTTTGCGATCATAAGCAATCCTAGTACACTTAGTATTACAAGTTGTATATATTTATTTTTCATATTACTCATAAGATAAATGGTTTTACTGTGTGAAAAATTAATAGGTTTTGATTCAAATAGAAAGAATAATATATTTAAGAACTAATATCTGAGTTGCAGAAATAGAAGTTATGATAAAAATAATTAGAGAACAAAGATTAGTTAATTTTACAATAGCAGCTAAAAGAAGATACCTGAAAGATAAATAGATAAAGGTTCATTTCACTCTATAAAATAGAGAAAATTTGATAATATTTTTTTAAAAAGTAAAGTTTTATATTATTTAAAATTAATTAAATAATTTAGGAAAAATATAAAGAATGTTATTAATACTGAAATACTTTTTTCATATACTTTGATCTTAAAACAGAAAAATTTTACTTTAAAGAGTATTGTAGACTCCTTGAGATATAACTCACGAAGTCTTGATTCATTCATCATTTTTCGATATTTTAGATGACTGAGATATAATTTTTACAGATTACTGAATATATGTTTTTAATAATCCAGATAATTATTTATAAGCAATCAGTTCTGTATCTAATGTTAGTTATGTTAAAACTCAAAGAAATAAAAGATAACGCAAAAAAATACATAGAACTTGGCAAACTTATATATGCAGATCCTCGAACTCCTAGAACTGCAAAAATACTATTATGGATTGCCATAGCTTATGCATTATCACCAATAGATTTAATACCGGACTTCATACCTGTAATTGGATATCTGGATGACATGGTAATTGTTCCCGTCCTATTGTATATTGCAATGAAAAAAGTGCCCAAAAATGTATATATAGAAAATTATGTTCAGATTTTGAATAAGTAAATTTTTAGCCAGAAAATTCTTTGTAATTTTTAAGTTTCTACTTTTCTAACATTGTCAAACAAAAAGATTGTAAATTTTTTTATATTTTAACCAAAGATAGCTCAAACTTATTTTAGATAGAGCATGAAAAAGAACGTAAAACCTTTTCCGGACCTGTTTTCCTGAACATTTGTTCCTAAAAGTATATGCCCATTTGAAGAGAAACAATACTTAACTTTGCCAAATGTATTTCTGAGATATATTCGAGTCAAATAGAACAGAATTTCGATTGGACGGAGTTCAGATTGAATTTTGATTATGGGGGTTCAGGAAAATGTTGCTGATGGTAGTATTCTTAAAGAGTTAATGTTATTTCCTCAAAATACCGATTTTAAAAATTGTCAATTTGCTTCAATAATACATTAATTACCGAAATAATCTAATAGTATATTTTGCACAATTTAAGACTTACGCAGAACCCACAGGAAATTAGCTGAGTCAGTTCTAAGACCCTTTCAGCCCTTTTCTAAACTTCCAAAGTTAAAAACAACTTAATAAAATAAATTAAATTTTTGAGCTTCTCTCAAAGACTGCGTTTGTGTTACTGGTTGACTTTTCAGAAATTTCGTAATTTGGTCTTAGGAGAGCACCTCGCAAGGTCAGAGGTGGCGGACTTAAGATCTGGCTTCGAAGGAATTCGTGGATTCGACTCCCACCCCTTGCACTAAATTTTTTATCCATTTTTTGTAATTTTAAGCCAATTTGATCCAGATTTATTTCTATAATTGTAAATTTCGTAGGTTCCTTTTCAATTCAAACTTCCCATATAATTTGTCTACAAGGCAAGATTGATAAAGTGGAACAACTTCAATTAAATTCCGCGATACCGAACAATGAATCAGAGAAGAGCAGCAGTTAAGTGCTACTCTCAAGTTTCTTTTGGTTAGCTGTAGAGGAAATGGTTCATAATGTCAAGCAAGACAACATTCGAGATAGAAGACAAGTGTCTTCCACCTTTCTTCATGAAGCAGAAAGTCTCCATTGAAAAGGGAGAGGGAATTTATGTGTGGGATGAAGAAGGGAAGATGTATATTGATTTCACAGCAGGTTGGGGTGTAACATGTATTGGTCATGCAAACCCAGTCATCATTGATGCCCTGATGGATCAGGGAAAAAAGATAATTCAAAATCCAAATTCAGGACTTACATATTCTCCGGCACGTGCACGTCTATTGTCCTTACTGGCAGAAATTCTACCTCCCAATCTTACAAGAGTATTCTTCACAAATAGCGGAGCTGAAGCAAACGACGCTGCCATTAAGCTTGCTCGAAAGGTAACAGGCAGACCCGATATAATTTCCACAGATCAAAGCTTTCATGGGCGTACGATCAGTACAACATCGGCTACAGGTCAGGCCAAGCATAGGAATAGGTATAGTCCTCTGATGCCTAATTATCGTTTTGTTCCTTATGATGATTTAGAGGCTATGAAATGCTCTCTGGATGAGAATGTTGCAGCGGTGATTCTTGAACCTATTCAGGGAGAAGGTGGAGTTCATATACCATCTGAAGGGTACCTGAAAGAGGTAGATAATCTGTGTAAGAAGAATGGAAGCCTGCTGATCGTGGATGAAATCCAAACTGGCTTTTTTAGAACAGGGCCAGCTTTTGTTACAGGTTCCTATGGTGTTAAAGCAGACTTTATGACAATGGCAAAAGGAATTGCAGGTGGTTTTCCATTTGGTGCTTTTGCTTTGTCTGAGGACGTTGCAAAGAAGCTAGAGATAGGCGATCATGGAGGTACATACTGTGGGAACCCTCTTGGTTGTGCCGTTTCCTACGCAGTGATAAAATACCTGATAGAGAACAACATTTCCTGGAATGTGGAAGAAATGGGTTGCTTTGCCCTGAAAAGAATGAGTTTGTGGCCGAAAATTTACGAGAACATAATTGCCGATATACGGGGAAAAGGACTTCTTATTATGATCGAATTCCAGAGCGAAGACATCGCTACAAATGTCAAAAATGAATGTTTGGCAAGAGGTTTATTTGTCACTCAAACTCAGGGTAATGGAATTAGGATATTTCCCGCACTAAACATTAAGAAGGACGAGTTAGAGAAAGGCCTTCTAATGATCGAAGACGTGATTAAGACAATTAACCTTACCTTCTAAACGCCTTATTATAGCTGTCTAAGCCAATTTCTTATGGAAAAGACCAAAGAAAGTATGTTAACTGAATAGATACAATCTGGATTAGATAGCTTATTAATTTTTGTTTTTTTCTGTTTTAATTAGACACTCTTTTTATACTGATGAAATTAAAACTCTCCATATTTTTAATACTGTAATAAGATCTACGCGCTACATTTCATATCAATCTTTTTTGATACCAGTCTTGGGGGTTTTTAAAAAGTAAAATCATATAAATTAAGAGAATCGAATTTCATTCTAAAAAACTTCAGATACTATGTCAGAAAATGGATTAAATTTCATAACTCTCGTAGGTGTTAAAAATGCCTGGAAATCCTAATGAGATAAAGCTAGTAAACAATGCTATGTCTAATGCTACCCGACGAAAGATAATGAACTTCTTATCAACAGGAGACAAAAGTATCGAGAAAATTGAAGGGGAAGTAGGAAAGACCATGCTTGATTTCCATCTCAAGCTTCTGCAACAGGCAAGCCTGATTGAGATCGGAGAAAGTACTGTAAAGCTAAGCGAATATGGTAAAAATTTCCTTAAAGAGAAAGAAGATAAAAGTGCAGATAAAAATGCAGATCTTTCTCAGGCAAAACCTATAGAGATTACTGAAGTCAGACAACTTTTGCCCTGCATAGCTAATCCCTCTAAATTCAGAGTAATTGCAAATATGGCTCCTCCTCTAGGTGGAACTCTCAAGGTTTTTGAGCCTCTCTTTCCCAGAGGCAGATACTCAGATAAGATAAAAGCCTTGATAATGCAAAAGGGAGAAATTATTACAACAATTTATGGTAGCGGAAAAGTTACCATGACGATGATTAAAAATGAGGACGAAGCTAGAGAAGCTCTTGATAACCTGAGAAGTATAATTAATAAGGCTATTGCAAAGGGCGTTGCCCCGGCTCCAAGGGAAAAGGTCCGGGTCGAATATATGGAGCTCTACAAGTACCTTCCTCAGACAAACTGTCGAGAGTGTGGGGAGCAGAGCTGCTATACTTTTGCCATAAAGCTCATGGGTGGCGAAACTTCCCTTGATAAATGTGCACCTCTCAAGGAGCCAAAGTATGCAACTAATCAGGAGCATCTGCAGGTTCTCAGTGCATATATTTGAACCTAATAATTTGAAGAATCTTTTAGGACTTCGAAAGCCCGGTTCAATGATATATTATGCACGTGCTAAATGAAATATAGCAAAATAATTTTCAAGTTTCTGTAAAGTCTTCGATAGCTAAATAAATAAGTTCTTTTCGAAAAGGCGAGG
>JAMXLQ010000278.1 GCA_024280975.1 Methanosarcina sp. | reverse complement strand
TAAAGATGTACAGGGCAAAGGAAGTTTCACCTGCGGAAGCTCCGAACCTGCACAGGATCATTGATGGACTGGTTATGAGAGCAGGACTGCCAAAGCCCAAAGTCTATATCGTAGAATCCTCGATGCCGAATGCCTTTGCAACCGGGAGAAACCCAGAGCACGCGGCCGTTGCTGCTACAACCGGAATTCTTGAGCTGCTCTCTTATGAAGAAATGGAAGGCGTGCTGGCACACGAGCTTGCACATGTAAAAAATAGGGATACCCTAATAAGTGCCATAGCTGCAACCCTTGCAAGTGTCGTCACAATGATTGCCAACTGGGCACAGATAGCTGCAATTTTCGGCGGCTTCGGTGGCAGAGATGATGACAACGGAGGAATCATAGGCCTTATCGCGATGGCTATTGTAGCACCAATTGCTGCAACTTTGATCCAGCTTGCAATCTCAAGGTCAAGGGAGTATGCAGCCGATGCAGAAGGAGCTAGCATTTGCAGAAAACCCTGGGCTCTTGCCAATGCCCTTGAAAAGCTTGAATACGGGAACTCTCACTACAGTCCGAGAGTCTCAGACGTACAGGCAAAGGAAAGCAGCGCCCACATGTTTATTGTCAATCCCCTTAAGGGAGGAACAATTCAGTCTCTCTTTAGCACTCACCCGGTAACCGAAGAAAGGGTAAAGCGCCTTAGAGCAATGAGGTTCTGAGAATATTTCTCAAAATCTTTATTTTTTATATTTTCTTTTTATCAGGCCTTATCTTCGTTAATTTCTGTTCAGGCTTTTAATTTGGATCTCTTTCATCTAGATTTTATCACAGTTTGTTTTCATTCGCTTCTTTTCCTTTAGTTTGTATTTTACATGTTCTCCGTATCTTCCTATTGTCCGGAATTTTTTTAAATTAAGTTTGCTATATGCTATCAATGCGCACAGCAAGTTTTTAGGATATTATCTGAGAGAAAGCACTTATAAAACAAAGTGATAAATAAAGAAGGATAAATAAAAGACGTGAAAAGCTCTAAGTATTAATCAAAGTGTAGAATCTGATATATTTGTATCGAACCATGCTATTAATTGTCCATAACCTATCCTGAATTTATCGTGGAGTTTATAGGGGAGTTTTTAGTGGAAAACAGGTTTGAAATTGGCAGGATTGTCAGAGCAAAAAATATCTCTGATGCATGGTACCGTGGGCTTAATATAATCTGGAATCACGGACAGATTATTACGGATGAAAGAGGAAGTAAGATCAGGGAATTCATAAATTTGATGGTGGTGATTGAAGATCCCTATACCGACAAGATCCCACAAGATACTACCTGGAACGAAGAAAGGCTTGAAGAGTACGCAAAACAACTAATCTCGGGAGAAAACGTACGGGACTTCGAATATACGTATGGGTAGCGCCTTCGGAATTGGCATGGAAAAGTGAATCAGATAGAATATGTGATCGAAAAGCTGCAGGAAAATCCTACCTCCAGACGAGCAATAGCGAGTACCTGGATTCTGCCTGTAGATACGAAAGTTAATGAAGTTCCCTGCATGATGCTCGATGACTTTAAGATAAGAGACAGGAAGATACACCTAACCACTCTCTTCAGAAGTCATGATTTTGGGGGAGCCTATCCGGCAAACCTTTATGAGCTCTCGAAACTTCTTGAGTACGTAGCTGACAGAGTGGGCACAGAACCTGGAACGATAACTACTATCAATATCTCAGCGCACATCTATAACCATGATTGGGATATGGTAGAAAATGTTGTAAAAGGGACAAACTGAGTTTCTACTCAGATTCAAAATATTTAATTATTGTTCAGAATATTAATAATGTCTAAGTATGATTTATTCAGAAAGCTAGAAGTAAACACCTGAAGCTCATGAAAAATCCAAATAAGAAATAGAAGAGGTCTGGTACACATGCGTGTTTCTATCGATAAATCCTCAATTAAAGGGGAAGTCTTTGCCCCACCTTCAAAGAGTTACACTCACAGGGCTATAACCCTTGCAGCTCTTTCAAAAGAATCAATCGTCAGGCGTCCTCTGATTTCGGCTGATACTCTTGCCACAATCCAGGCTTCCGAGATGTTTGGGGCCTCAGTTGAAAGGGAGGAAGACAAGCTTATTATCCAGGGAGTTGATGGAAAACCCAATGTTCCAGAAGATGTAATTGATGCTGCAAATTCAGGGACAACCCTTCGCTTTATGACCGCAGTAGCTGCTCTTACCGATGGGATTACAGTGCTCACTGGAGATGCCTCCCTTCGTGCCCGACCAAACGGGCCTCTTCTTGAAGTTCTCAATAAATTGGGGGTAAAAACCTGCTCTACTCGAGGGAATGAAAGGGCTCCACTTGTGGTAAAAGGCGGACTTAAGGGGCAGGATGCGAGTATTGATGGCTCTATCAGTTCTCAGTTTATTTCGGCCCTTCTGATAACCTGTCCGCTTGCCGAAAACAGTACCATTCTTTCCATAATAGGAAAGCTTAAATCAAGACCTTACGTGGACGTAACCCTTGAGATGCTCGAATTAGCAGGTGTAAAAGTCAATATCGATGATAGTAATGGTATCCGATTCATAATTCCGGGAAAACAGAAATATTATTTCAAAGATTACACTGTTCCCGGCGACTTTTCCTCCGCATCCTATCTGCTTGCAGCAGCAGCCATGACAAGCGGATCTGAAGTTACAGTCAAAAACCTCTTTCCCTCAAAACAAGGGGATAAAGTAATTATTGAAACCTTGAGACAGATGGGAGCAGACATTACCTGGGATAAAGAAGCAGGTAGTGTGACCGTCAGGGGAGGAAGACAATTAAAAGCTATAACTTTTGATGCAGGGGCGACTCCAGACCTTGTTCCGACAGTCGCTGTCCTAGCTGCAGTTGCTGAGGGAACGAGCAAGATTGAAAACGCTGAACATGTCCGATATAAGGAAACAGACCGCCTGAACGCTCTTGCAACTGAACTTCCGAAACTCGGGGTAGACATTAAAGAGGAAAGGGACAATTTGACAATTACCGGAGGAGAACTTCGTGGAGCCGAAGTTCACGGCTGGAATGATCACAGAATTGTTATGGCCCTTGCATTGGCAGGAATGGTTGCAGGAAATACAACAATTGACACAACTGAGTCTGTTTCTATATCTTATCCGAACTTCTTTAAAGACATGCGCAGCCTTGGGGCAAAAATTGAAAAAATCTCAGGAGAATAGATTGAAAATACAATTTAGATTTTTAAGTGCAGATTAGATGCATATCGAATGCATATTTTATTTAGCTTTGATAGCTAATCATGAAAGAAATCCCAGACTTTCAATACTTTCTTTTTTAAATTAACCTCCGATCAATCAAAGAAATCATTTACCTTCTAAGTGAATTTGAACCAAAACTCAGGATAATAAGAAATAACATAGTACTTATACAAAATATTCCATAATTAAGAATATGGAAATAAAATGTAGATGTGGAGATACATGCATAAGGCCTGTTTCGGAAGTGTTAAAAGACATTGAATTATTTTACAAACCGTGCAATGATTGCAAAACACAAAAAATAAAGAAATTTTCTCCTCTAGCAGAACAGATTAACTTAGACGAAATAGATAACCATTTTGGAAGTTGTAATTGCGGAAAGAGGCATCTTGATACTGTAATAGCTCACGTTCTAAAAGTAATGATGGATGAAGGAATAAAAGATAAAAAAGCCAATTTAAGGAATGCATGTGTTCCTCTTGTGACTCCTGGCTATCCAACTAATTCTGTTCCCTACTTGCCTAAGGATTCTTTAGTAATATTATCTAATGAAGTGGATAAAAGATGTGCTGAAACAATCATAAAGAAAGTTCAGGAAGTTAAGGGGGTTCTAAAAGGAGATACAAGAAAAACTGTGGGTATAAAAGATTCTGATTCTAATCCTCATGTATATGAGCTTCTTGCTGGATGCGATTTGAGATGTGATATTATAAAGACTCCTTACGGTGCTTTAGGAATATACAAATATCAGCATGAAATTCATATAGAATTTCCAAAGGTAAAATCGCCCAAGATAGAAATACTTGAAAAAATTTTAAAAGATTATGATAGGCCCACTGTTCTTGATTGTACGTGTGGTCCCGGGACTTTAGGAATTGTATGCCTTAAAGCCGGAGCGCCAAAAGTTGTTTTTAATGATATATGGAATCCTGCAATAGAAAATACTTTGATTAATTTAAAAGCTAATGGATTTCCAATCAAACTTTCAGGCAGTGAAGGAGAATTAATAGCATCTGGAGACAGATTTGAAGTTTATAGTATGGATATAAAAAAATTAGCGAATTGTTTAGATGAAATATTTGATATTTGTATTATAGATATATTTCCTGGCGTAGATACAACAGAATTTGTGGAAGCTGCAGGCAAATTAGGCAAAAAAGTTGTCGTAATTTGAAGTAGAATTATATGAGCTTACAATGGCGAGGGATATTGTTTGATAGTGTTTGTCAAATAAAAGAAGGGAAATGTTATCGTATGCTGGAACTTATACCATTATGAAAAAATTTGATGTCTATAATGCCGTATACATATTATGTTTTGGAAAATCAGAAGATCTATTAGATTAAGGGCTTATAAATCGCATCCTAAATATAGAATGTTGGATTAAAGATGTGGATCTAAAAATAATGCCTATTTGGTGTCTATCTGATGCCTAATCAACCTCAAAGGATAGAAAAAGGATTGTAGAAGCCCTTGTAAAAATATTCAGTCCTGTTATATTATATTGGAAATACTTTCTTGAATGACTATTCGGCTAAAGAACCTTTCTATTGCACTTTTTAACTCATCCCAATTTACCCTCATTAGCCTTCCTCTCTTCTATTTCTTTCAATTTCTAAAATGTACTGGTAATTGATCTCTATTCTTTTTCTTGTGGTTTCTGGAGAGGAAAATAAGGTTCTATGGATTTTCATAGAACATCATTGATTTTGTGAAAGAATATAATCCAAGTTGATAATCGATACACAACGTCGTTTTAAGATAGGCTTTTAGATAAGTAGCGACTTCCGAAAAAACAGGAAAGAAAAGCCAGTATAGAAAAAAAGAGATAAAAGTAGGCTAGAAGGCCTACTCTATTTTAATAATTTTAGTTTTTGAGTTTACTTTGCTGGAATGACGAGGGATCTCTCACCAGCAGGCACGAACTCTCTCATGGCACCGCGGCCGAACTCTCTCCTGGGTTCAGCGAAGTTGAAGGGCAGGAGGTCGTCAGCGAAGCAGACCTTGATGAGTGGGTTGACGGTGAATGCGTCTCCACGGCCTGAGTGGGCTGCCTGAGCGATACCTGCGTATCCACCCTGGTGACCGACGTTCATTGCATAGTTGGGGTAGTTTGGACCACGGAGTTCGTCTGGGAGACCTTCGTCGCCCTGGTAGGACAGAACGTTTGTAGCACCGCACTGGTCCTGCAGGTCGTATCCGAAGAATCCGAGACGGCCCCATGCTTCCTTGTGCAGGTACATGGAGAGGTACCAGCCGGAGAGACCAGCGTTGGCGTTTGCAGTTGCAATTGCAGTTGCGACACCGGCTGCGGCTGCGAGCACGGTTGCTCTCTGGGAACCACCAAAGTGGTCTTCAAGAGCAGTCGGGAACTTCTCGTAGGTCTCGATACCGTAGAGTGTGGACTCGGTTGCGATGTCCTTTACGACTTCGAGGGTTGCCTTTACCTTGTTGTCCTTTCCGACGTTTGCTGCACCATTGTACTTGTCGTTGATGTAGTCGATGTTGTAGTACACGTTGTTGTCGAGGATGTCATCGGTGTATGCAGCTGTTGCATACTGTGTGAATCCGACACCACCGGACATGTAGGATCCGAGCCAGATCTGATCGTAGAGCATACAGCCTGCACCGACAACTTCAAGAGCAATCTTTGCTGGGTCTTCGGAGGTGCGGCTTGTCTGGATGATGTCTGACAGGTGACCGAAGGAAAGTCCACCGGGCTCGTTTGGTCCACGTGCACGCCTTGCTGGGAGCATTTCACCCATGGAAACAAGGGCTGCGTGCTTTGCAGCGAAGGACAGGTCAGCAACGGCTGCTTCACCGGCGCACATTGCGTATGCGGAGATGAAGGACATACCGATCTGCATGGCTGCCCACCTGGAGGTCTGAGCACCGTCAGTTGTCCTGGAGACAATTGTTGGGATGTGGATTGCCTGCCAGGAGGTCTTGCCGATAGAGGCCTTAATCTGGGCTGCCTGTTCTTCTGAGAATTCCTTGTTGATGTCAATAAGGAACTGTTTGTCGATTTCGTCTGCAAGTGCGTCGTCACCTGTGTAGATTTTCACATAGCAGTCGTCAACAAGGGCAGGGTGGGTTTCGACCATCATTTCCTGAACCACTGCTGCACCGGGCATGGCATGGTTAAGGACTTCAAGGTAGTGGTTAATGGTTTCAGGGGTAACTTCCTTACCCAACCTCTTCTCGAGAGTCTCGTGAGCCATGTCAAGACCGACAATACAGGTTCTCCTGATGTCATCCCACATCTGCTGCATTGCAGCGTTGTTTACGTAGTGGAGGTCATCAGGTTCTGCGACAATGTCAGTGCCGGAAATGACGTAAGGAGTAATTGCACGCTGACCGAGGGGAGCACCTGAGTGCATCATCGGGTTATAGAATGCAATGCCTCTCTTCTCAGCAATTTCCTTACCGGCTTTAATCATTTCGACCTTTCTGGGGTCCTGCTCAGGACCTAACCTCAGGAACTTTTCAGTCTTGCCGGTGATGTCGACACCAGTCTGCTTGTTTGAACCAAATTCCTGTGCGAACTTGACTTCCATTGAGTTTTTGAATTTTGAGAAAATGTCTGCTGCCATTGTGGTCACCTCATTTCGGCTGGAAACCGAATTTTGTCCTCTGATCGAATATCCTGTGTACCCATTCAACGACTTCTGCATCGTCCCTGAAGGCTACATTGTCCACACGGTAAATTGTGGTTCTCTTTGCGGCTTCCTCACTGGACATGGGCTTGCCGAGGTTTACCTTCCTGTCGAGTGGGATTGCAACCTGGTCCTTGTCCATTATGATGCTGCCGCCTTCAAGTCTTCTCCTGTCGAGCATGTCGAACATTACACCGTCTTCCTGGAGACGGACAGAGTGACCGTGCACAGTTGCACCACGCACACCTGCGAGTGCATGGTCAGTGATTTCGGTTTCCATCTGAACCTTTGCGCACTTTTCCATATCCCTTTCACGGGCTTCAACGATCTGACGGCCGGAAAGGGTACCTGGGTCTACACCTCTGAAGTTGATTGCTGCAAAGTAGGATCTGAAATATGGGGTTGCAGGCGCGTTGTACATTGAGTCAGCAAACTGAATGTACCTTACTCTGTCTCCTGCTGCTGCACCGGGTGTAGCTGCAACGTTTTCACGGGTCGAGCATGCAGGCTCTCCCATCTCTGCGAGTGGTGGGTGGGTGCTTGGATAGTCGCTTCCTGGGGCGCGGTGCCCGAGAACTGCGGTTAAATCTTCGTCTGAAATTTCCCTGAGTTTCTCAAGTTTTCCAGACATGTGTTTTCTTCTGTTAGCGGCGACAGATGTTGCGCCTGGATAAAATTGTCTTGTGTAAGCCATCTCATGCAACTCCTTTATGATCTTCTAACTGGTCTAATGTAGTCTTGACGTATTTAACGATTAAATTTAGCTTATCCCTGGGGCAGGAGTCACCGCGTGTAACTCCACTTACCATATCCATCACGATTCCTTTTGTACGAATATTCTCATCCCTTGGCATCACTAATCTCGTCTTTATCCCTGCCTCTGCAAAATCCTCAAAATCTACCGGGATCTGGCTGACTACAATCGCCGGGATATCGGCCTGGCTCAGGATTTCCCTGGCCTTTCTAACCACATGGTCCTTGATATTTCCGAGGTGAATAACGGCCAGCTTGTGCATTTCAATCTGTGCGACTTCTACCGGACTCAGTACAAAAGATCCGGTTCTCATACCTGATTCGGGAATTCCGGAACCTGAATAGAGTACCAGCACACTGACCTGAATGTTTTCCTTCCTCATGCCGTATGTGATCTCACATACCGGTTTTGTGATATGTCTCTGGCCGGGACTCATGGCAATAGCTACAACCTCAGCACGGCCGGCTTCCGAGAGAGTACCACGCTGGGCAAGCCCTCCTCCTCTGCCAAGTCCCGCACCGCATCGGCAGTCAACCACCTGGGTTTCCCGATCGATCATCATACTTTTTCACTCATCTTTATCCTTTTTCTCTTCTTGCTCCTCTTGTATCTCAATAAAGACGAGCTGATTGGTCTTGGCTTTAGGGTCTACCATACCAAGCAACCGAGAATCTGCTTCTGGACCAAGTTTGGCATAGTCAGTTACAGTAGGCTTTTTCCTGAAGAAATGTCCTTCCCTGAATTCGAAGGGAAAGGGGAGCAATTTTTCGCATACTTCCCTGATCTTTTCTTTAGCTTCGGCGTTTGAAAGTTCAACCCTGATCCTGCCGACACAGATCTTCAATTCAATAACCTGATCTCCAATCTGGATAGGCTTTCTCAGTGGATGTTCCACTTTTTCCCCGGTGCCGGGCCCGGCACCTACCTTCTCAGGCAGCCGGTTGCCCTGCACCATGACGCGGATTACCCCGTCCACCTTGTAGATTTCAGCCATGAGCTTCTGAGCTGTTTCAGGGGACAGGATTCTACTGGGAAAGATTTCGATTTGGATAGAATCTTCTGTATTTGAAGCAGAGTCTGACATCGTTAGACCTTTTGAGTTATATGTTTAGAGCGCTCCTGCAACTGCCTTAATTGGCTCGCGGAATTCCTTAATTCCACCAAATACGTCACCAATCAGGCCGGATGTTGATTCGATTGTGAACATCTGGGTACCTGCATCAAGAGCGACTGCTGCGCATACGCAGGGGATTGCGAATCCTCTGGAGTGTCTGGTAACTACGTGGTTACCGTTGAAGACACCAGGCCCACCGCCACCATAAATGGAGTGGCTGAAGAATGAGAACCCTACTGCGGTACCTTCTACTTTACCATAGTCGCATCCTGGGAGACCGGTTTCCTTCTCAAGGATATCGTTGAAGTAAAGAAGTGTTGAGGAAACGTTCTGAGCTGCACGGCCTGCACCACAGTTTACAAGAGTGGCTGCAAGGGTACCGACTGCTGCACAAGCGTTCCACTTTGGAACGTCGTTTGCCTTATAGAACTTGTATCCAGAGGGAGCGGTCTTATCAACGGAAATAATGCCTGCTTCAATTGCCCTGCGGACAACGGAATCGATAACGGTTCCAATGGTGCCGTTCTTACCGTTTTCCTTTACAATGTCATATAAGAGGTTGTCGGCGTTGAGACCCTGGTATGCAAGCCCGAGGAGCTGATGCCTCTCGAACATACCGACTGCTCCACCCATCTCAAAGATACCAGCCTGCTCGTAGATAGAAGAGAGAGCTGACGCGTTCATTGCATTCCTGTTGGCAATTGCTGCAACGTGATTGGCCATAATATTTCTGAGAGAGAAGCCGAGACCTTCGTTGTTCTGGGGGATACTGAGAATGCTCTGAACCTGACCACCCATGAGGTCCATTGTCTGCGGGTAGCTTCCCCAGACAGCGGCTTTCACGATGGGGGCATCATATGGGTCAGTTCCGAACATGTCCATAATAGTCTGGGTGATTGCTGCTGCACCAACCGTAGTTGCGGACATGAAGTCGGCACCTGCAATCATCCTAGAATGTGGGGACTGGATCAAAAGGCTCTTTCCGCCCTTGACTTTGATGACGTTGGTGTCGTCGCCTTTATCGACCTGGACGAATTCTTTAACTTTTTCTGCAATTGCATCAGCATTGCCTACAATGTCGTAGTTAAGTCCACGGCCTAAGATCTGACGGCCCTTACCGCCCATCTTACCGCTGGCAAGTGCACCCTGAATACCTGCGAGGGAGACTGCAACAGACCTCTTGGTGTCCATGATAATCTTTTTAATTGCTGCGTTTCTTGTTGGAGCAAGGCTCATAATGTCGACATTGCTCTCGAGCAGTTTTCCTCTGTCGTCGTAGATGTCTACTGTGTCAGACACTTTAATTTCCTCCTTAATTTATTAAAGTCATTTTGGGACTGGTCACCTACTCAAGTGCTTTTGCACTCAATAAATCAAGTACCGCGTCGTTTTTAAGTGTCCACTTTCCCAATGAAATCTCATTCGTTTGGAAGGTACTTAAATCTTTTGTGTTCTCCGCTCGGTGAATTCATGCATTTTTTTAAAATGGATTTTATTAATATGAAATCTATTTTTGTGGGATTATATAAAAAACGATATCAATAGAGAAGTAGAACTTTAACGTTGCTTAAAGTCATCGAAAATAAACGAGATCACATGGAAAAAAATTTTTTTAAGGTAAAAAGAAAATCGTATTAATATTTTTAGTAAGATATTTTGTTGCTTTAGAGTCATACCAAAAAGATTTAGTAATATCTTAGTAATACGAAAATTTAATATGGAAGTAACTGTCGACGTAGGTGGAAATCCAGGGGTAGATTGTAGAGGCTTTTGCAAATATTGTTATTTTAAAAAAGTCAGAGACATTCAACCTTTAGGCTGCAAATATTGTCTTCCTTTCAAAAAAGGATGCGACTATTGCACTCGCAGTGTAAAAGAATCATACTCAGGTTTCAAACCCCTCCAAATGGTACTGGAGGAAACTGCTAGAAAACTCTATTTCGCAAGTGGGGATATAAAAAAATTCACAATTAGTGGAGGAGGCGATTTAAGCTGTTACCCAGAGTTGAAAATGCTCGTCGAATTCTTGTCTCAATTCAAAACTCCTATACATCTGGGGTACACCAGTGGAAAAGGTTTCAGCAAGCCTGATGATGCTTCTTTCTATATCGATCACGGAGTTAAAGAGGTAAGTTTTACAGTTTTTGCAACTGATCCGGTTCTAAGAGCTGAGTATATGAAAGACCCAGAACCCGAAGCTTCTTTACAGGTTCTTCAGGACTTCTGTGCTCACTGTGACGTATACGGGGCGATTGTACTCATTCCAGGAGTGAACGATGGAGAAATTCTTGATAGAACCCTCAGCGACCTGGAAACTATGGGTGCAAAAGGAGCTATCCTAATGCGATTTGCAAACTTTCCGGAAAACGGACTTATCCTGAACAACGCCCCTATTATTCAGGGCATAATCCCACATACCGTTGAAGAATTCACAGAGGTAGTGCGCAGCTCTGCAGCAAAGTATCCCTCTATGAGGATCACAGGAACCCCGCTTGAAGATCCCCTAATTGGTTCTCCTTTTGCAATCCGGAATGTTCCCCAAGCCCTGGAAAAACTTCCGAGAATCACAAAAAAAGCCACCATCATTACAGGCCAGATAGCAGCCCCAAGGCTGAGAGAAATCTTTGAGACCCTTGGAGGTTCTGTAAATGTTGTTTCTCTGGAAAAAGACATTGGGTGCCTCGTTACAATAGAAGACTTCAAAAAGCTGGATCTCTCTGAAGTAAGCGAGACTGTTTTTATTCCCGGAAGAGCCTTTGTACATGATATGGAAGTTAAAGAAGCACTTAAAAGAGATGGCGTTAACAGGCTCGTTCGCAGGGGTCCAGAAAGTCTTTCTGTAGACGGTGAAATGTCAATAGGCATGAAAAGCGAAGAGGTTCTGGAACTGGAAATTGGAAACTTTACTGAACTTATAGGACAGATTAATTCCCTTGGGTTACCTATAGAATAAATAGGTTATAATCAAAACCCCAACTCGAATTCGAGAAGAAAAACACCATAGCGTAAAAAAATGAATTGAGTGAGGAATACAGATAATCAAACAGACAATATATAAATAACTAGACAATTATATAATTGCATAAAAAATAGACAGGTAATTGTTAGCTCTGAGATGGTGGATTTTCTCCCTGTAAGGAACAATCAAGACATAAGAAAAGTTTCTATTGAGAAGGAAAAGTAAAAGATGGGTAGCAAAATTAGAGAACTAATTAATAAATGCTTCTGTATTTTTGAGCTCTCAAACTGCCCTGCCTCCTTTATAGTTCATTAGATTAACTAATTTGAGTGTTAAAATCTCCTTTCATTCATTCTCAGCGCGCAGACCCAGACATGAAATCTGAAAGTCCCAGTTGTTTAACCCTATGATTTTCGAATAGAGAACAAATATCCTTATCCAGAAGTTCGATTCTCTGTCGGGTGTAACTAGAAACTCCGTACCTTTCCCCGATTTCTTTTGAAACCTCAAGATATTTGCGGACAGCTCCTTCGTGTACAGTCAACACCACATTACCTCCGCATTTAGGACAAGCCCCAGTTAGCGGAGGGCGCCTGAATTTCTCTCCGCACTTTATGCAGCGCATCCTCTGCCTGGAAAAGGACCGGAGATTTCCGAGAAGATCAGGAAGAAAATGAGACTTAAGCACTCTTTCAGCCACATCTGGAGCATCCACAGCCCTTATTTTATTAGCAAGGGAAAGCTGAGCTTCCATTTTCTCAATCATGCTTCCAAGAGTCTTATATGAAGAATTAAGTGGGCCTGCAGCAATATCCGTCGTATCATGTGTAAACATAAAATGCTCGTATTGCTCCGGCGTTCCAAGTCGGCTACTTACCAGATCCATAACATCTTCAAGCTCTGTCGGATTTTTGATCTCCTGGGTAGCCTTGTAAAAAGCCAGAGGATATCTTGCAGGCACATCTATATTATGCGCCTCCTTGTCTACTTCCTTGGGATCGATCCTAGTAGTAAGCACAAGAGGAGCATCCATTTTCCCACCTCTTTTATCTGGGAGATAAGATCTGGAAAAATTAAGGATTCCATCCATTAGAAGCATTATGCAGTCTTCGTCTCCATCGCAGTTCCTGCGTTTTGACGCATGAAAGAAAGGATGAGCATAGCCAACTGAAGCTTTAGTGAACCCTATCAAGCGCCCGAGCACCCCTGCAGAAGTATGTGGAGCAAGCCCTATGAGCAGTACGCCTACCAGATCCTGGATTGTTTCGGCATTGTAATAGGGTTCAACCTCATAGTATTTCACAAGTAAGTCATCCACATACTTTGCCGTACGCAACATGTATTTTCCCCCATCATAAGAGATTACAAGGTCCTGGACCTTCAAGCAGACAACTTGGTCATCTCTTTCAAGAGGTTTTCCATAGATATCCTCCACATAACCTAGTTCCCGAAGTTTCGCTGCTGTTATCCCAATTTCATCAGCCCTGATATGTGTAAGAGGAATATCTGACATATCATAACGTACAGTTCCATCCTTAAAAATGTAAACATCATGTTTTGCCCTCAAGATCCCTTTTTCCAGGGGTTCGGGAGTCATCTGCCCGTTCATGAGCCGTTTTACGCCTTTGATAAGGTCCATTTTTTCCCTTTCACCTACATTTTCAAAGGCCTGCTTGTATATAGAACGGAAATCCAGTTTGATATTCTCAACGGAAGTTGGCTTTCTACCGCATTTAGGGCAAATTTCAGAAT
>JAMXLQ010000277.1 GCA_024280975.1 Methanosarcina sp. | reverse complement strand
TTGCTCATTGCTTTTCCAGACATCATGATTTGGGGCAAAAAAATCTCGGCGGCTTCGAACCTGTCACCGACAATTTTCATTCCAACGGAAAGACCCTTTGTAATAATGTCAAGTGCCGGAATTCCTGCTGCAAGGGCTTCCTTACATAGCTCGGCAGTGCCTGCGACGTTTTGATTTACGATCGCATCGCGTAATTTGTCAAAAATCTCTTGGTTTGCCATTTTTTGTAGACCTCCATTGAAACTCGCTGTTCTGCGCAGTATCGTTGGACAGTACAATGTACCAGACAACTTTTCTCGCAAAGGTTTTGTGTTTTAGCATATACACAAGCTCCGCTAGCTAAAAAAAAGCATTTGCGTGGGATCTCATTTTATGATCCAAATCCCCGCTGCCTTATATTTCAGCCATTAGGCGCGAGGAATGCCTTCGCAGGATCTCTAATTGTCTATAACCGAAAATTATTCACTTACATTTGTCATTGCTTAACCGAAGTGGATTCGGATTTCTTTGTGAATAATTTCTTTTCTCTTTACATTGTACCATATTTGTATATGCCCTGAACTATTTAGCCTAACCCGTGAGGCTTTTTCGAAAAAGATAGGTACTGACTCGCCATCTATGCATTTGAAAAGCAAATGAGTTTTGACAGGCTTAATGGATAAGGCTCAAGCCATGAGAATTTTTAATCATATTGAAATTTCAATCAATTAATGTCCACAGTGGTCTTGGAAATGGTTTCTGCGGGGAAGAAAAGAGCTGTAATTTTCCAGAAAGAAAGAGTTATAGTTTTCCAGCAGGTTTCTTCTTTTTCTCTTCAAGGGAAGGAAGGTGATTGCCAGGAGGACAACTGTTACTGCTGCAAGGGAAGTGTGGTATTTTCAGTAAAAAGATAAAGATTGTACACCGAATCAATAATCATCATCTGGCCATATATCTTCAAAGTCATCTAAGGCTACAGAATAACCAGTTCCCTCGTAATCAGGGATATCAAAAACTGGAATATCAAAGTCACCGCCAGCATACGCATTCAGGTTCAACATTGACAGGGCATAAACCAAAGCATCTATTCTGTCCGGTGACTTCTCCGCTCCTGGGATCCAGGCATACATGTGGTTCTTAAGCCGTGGGAAAGTACTTATTTGCAAAAGGCATAGATTTCTAATCCTCTATTCACGACAAATCAGTTATAGTGAATCCATAACCGGAATTTTTTAAACAGTCATGTTTGCAGGCTTATCCTATAAAAAATAAAACCCAAAAAAACCCTCCCGACTTCTTACTCTCTAATTTGTTAATGTTGAGGCCATCCCAAAACTCAAAATCGCTTCTTTATGTCTCGAATTTGTAATCATTACTTGAGCTTCGGATAATGAAAGCAATTCTGAAAATTTTATGATTTTGAGTATAAAGTTGGTTTTGGGATGGCCTCAACATTAACATTATAAGATTATAAATCAAATTAACTGTCACCTAAGAACCAAACCTTTAAAGAGAAAGCCATGAGAATCGATACCAACGAACCTGAAATAATCCAAAATTTTTCTAGCCGGGAAAGCTTGCTTAAAGCCAATGCTCAATTAATTGCTGACTTACAAAAACGGATAATGTCTCGCCGGTTTAGACCACAGACAGATGATTCGGTTAAGCTTAGTTATGTAAGAGCCTTGATACAAAGTCTAGGGCTTCAGGCTGCCATTATCAAGGATATTGAGCTTGATGCCATTAAACAGGAGCTAGAAGAAGTCAGGGAACTGGTCAAAAATCAATCTGGTTATCAGGGAAGACAGTAACTGCATGCAGCTGATTCAGGAAGGTAGCAAGTAAGGCAGGAATATTATTGGCTTTCTCCAACAGCTTTCAGTCAGGAGTAAAGGAAGGTCACAATGAATGTCATGAGGATCAGGAAGGAAGTAAAAGAACTCAAAAATTCAATTATCTGGAAGCAAGAGCCTGTCTGCAAAGCTTTCATTGAAAGATTGTGGTACTGGTAGTTTGGATTAAGGCTTTTACAGCAAATGCAAACAGGACTCTAGAAGGAAAGATTAAAATCTTTCAACTGTATTCTTTTATAATATGTTTTTTATGTTTGCTTCGAAGTTTTTTGTATCGATATTTTTATTTTATCAATTTAGTAAAAGTCAGAGGACGCATTCTTGACTCGATAGATCCAGAAGACTGCTATTCAATGAGAAAAGAAAATTGAAATATGATACTAGCTTCATTTTGCGCGTGCATGGATAAGGTTTCGAGCAACAGGATTTTTGGGACAGGCTTTAATTTAAAAGAAGGTAAAAAAGGAGTTATCTGAAATAGCAACCATCACAATTTACAAAGTTTGGGGAATTATCTCGGAGAGTACTACATCTAATTTTTGGAATTTCACGTTTTTTTATAACTGATAATACAGCTTTCATTGATATTTCATAGTTAAAGTCTGCCTGAGCTCTAAATAAATCAACAAGTTTTTCAGGATCATGAACACCAGAGTCCCAGTATTCCCTGCATATTGCAATCCTCATAAAGTGTCCCTGGGAGCCAGTCAACTGCTTTTTACGAGCTTCCTCAATACATGGTCTAATGCCCATAACTGTTCCGTTAGTTCTCACAATGGGCTTTTGAGGGGCATTTGTTATAACGTTGACCGTTTGCTTTTCAAGATTCAAGTATCTGTAAGCGAGTTATTAAGAGGAAATTCAAAGGAAAGACAGTGTTGCATTTATATAAATGTCTTAATTGCTGCGAAAAGGTCCAAAGGTTAGCATTTATAATAGCCAATATGCATACCCAAACGGAAATAGCTATTAGTACTTATTTTTACAGCCTGCGTCGTCGATTTTTCATATAGGCTCTAAATTCAGATCTTTCCTGACTTCCACTGATGCTAAACAGCTGTCTACATCCACTGAAAGACGATAAGTCTGTCATGATTATTTTTCAGAATTAGAAACACACATCATTATGAGATGGATCAAGTAAGTGATAAAAAGTTGCGAAAATTAATGAACATTTGTCTTATGCTGCAAAATACTGTTTGTGAGACACGCTCTAATAAAAAAATTGTAAGAGAGGAGGATTACGAAAATCCTTCACTCAGAGTATTTGTCTGTTTTTCCTAGCAAGACAGACGACTACAAGCAGTCCGAAGATTGCTGCTGGGTCAATCTCAAACGGTGCCCTCTGTTCCACTGGTGTTGTTTGTAGCTGGTACAGCTGGATTAACACTTGTGTTGTTGGTGCTTGGTGTAGTTACCGGGGTTATTGAAGCTGTTCTGTTACCAAGTGTCTGCTGAACGTATGGGTAGTATCTGAGCACATCGGCGTCAGCGGTTCTGAAGTATATTCCCTGCCCTATTTCCTGATCGGAGTTTCTGGTCAGAGAGAAGCTATCCTTGTTATTTATGGTAATGGTTGCACCGTTGATGGCAACATTATTTAGTTTGCCAAATTTGTCGCTGGTAGAGATCTTTATGGCATTTGCATAGTCAATGAGCCAGAGACCTTCAATCTGGGCAATGCTGTTCTCTGCACTCTGGAAGACCTGAGTGACATGTACTTTGAGGACAGTGACATTGTTTTCTCCCTGAATATTATCGAGCTGGCATGTCCAGGTGTTGTTACCTGCATTAGTTGAGACAATTTGGTCGTCTACATGTTTGCCATCCTTGTCAAATTCGAGCCAGACTTTCGTAGAGTTAACATCGACCTGCTTTACAGTGAGGCTGTAACCTTGGCCGAGATCGAGTTTATCACCTGTCTTAAGAGTATACTTATCCTTGCTGTCAAGCACGAGCTTGGCGAGCTTGCTGGCATCGGTAGGTTTCAGTGGGACGTATTTTTCTCCAAAGAAACCGAG
>JAMXLQ010000276.1 GCA_024280975.1 Methanosarcina sp. | reverse complement strand
ATATGAACAATATGCTAATCGTTATTGCAAGAACTCCAATACTTGATCAAGTTATATTGCCGACTCTAAAACAACAGGCACGAGAAATGCGAGTAAGCTTAGAGGATTTTATTCGGGATATTTTATATGCCGCTTTTAATTATATCCCAGCGCCACAGACAATGGCTCAAAGACAAGGCGGTCGGTAGCAGAGCAAAGCTTAATAAAAAGCTCAAAAGCTCCAATAATCGCTGTGGATGTCGACAGGGACTTCTATACGCGGTATAATATAAATATGAATATGAAAATAGTTAACAAAATTCTTTATGAAGCCGCTGGCTGCGGCAACCTCTACAAGTGAGACAAAATTCAAACGGTCTAACTTTTGTTATATAAACTAATTTCAACCACTGGTTGAACCTAGTTCCAATTTTTTATATTCTCTCCTTCCTATCAAAAAAAGCCCTTAATTACCAAAATATTTTATAATCTAAGTTCCACGTACGGGTTATATTACTTAGTATAATTCCCTCTTTTGCGCTTGCTGAGAACCAAAGCATACTTCCTTCACCTGGTTCGGGAGAATCAATTGATCAAATGAAGAGTCGAATAACCGAGTCAATAAACACCACTATAGAAACCCTGGAGAATTCAAAAGAAAACCTTACAAATGAATCATCCCTTGAAGCAGCCGAACAGCTCATAACCAATCTAGAGGCAATAAAGGAAAAGATCTCCAGCGCCGAGAACGGAGATGACCTTCTTCAGATTAAACAGGAACTTGATGCCCTGTTTGCCGCAGCCCCTGACGATATAAAGATTATTCTTCCTCAAAATATGGGTCCAGGGCCAGGGATGCTAAATGGAAGCGAAAAACGTTCTCAAAATTTTGAGAACGGAACAGAGAGGCGCCCTGAAATGGTGACTAACAGGAGTCAACCGCCGAGAGATGGAAATGCAACAATGGACAGTGGGATGCCAGGACAGGTGCCTAAAGGTATGGAGGAAAAAGGTAATCTGACGGACGAAGGCGGTAAAGAAACAACAAAAGAATCAGGTTTCTTCGAGAAGTTAATTAATGCTTTAAAATCTCTATTCAGCTAAACATGAAAAAAGCATGAGATCCCTTCAAAAGTCAGTCGCAAATGGAAGTTTTTTTTCTCTTCCTTTTTGCAATTTTATGGCTTTTTAAGATTCCTTTTTCTTTTATGAATTTTTTAACTTTTAGATAATCATTGCTATTTTTTATTTTTACACTTTATTGTTTCCATTATCATTAGACTTTAGCAGGAACGATTTTAGACTCTTTTTCTATTTAAATATCTCTCATCATTCCCGGAAAAAAAATGGGGGGCTAGTATTTCAACTTCAACTTCATCCCGCAGAAAGGACAATAATTGGGGGCGGTGGAGAGATTTAGTTTTCTGGAGCAATATGGACAGGTCAATCCAATTCTTCTTTTTTCTCCGGGACTCATGTTTTGATGGGCTCTTGACTCTTCAGTTTCTTCAACAGAAATTGAGAGTTCAAGCTCCTTAAGAGAATTCATACTATGGATATTACCTGAAAGGTTTGAAGCCTCAATCTGAGTTTCAGAATTACTGCCTGTCAGGCAGCCCCCAAGGATAGGCCCCGCATCAGGGATTTCAGCCTTATCTTGAGCGCTTACCGGTGACGGATTGGATTTATTAATCCTTTCCAGAGCTTTCAGTGCAGCCCTTCGTATGCATGCATCTGGACTTTCAGTAGCTTTGACAAGCCCTGCAACTGCTTCTGAAGTACCAATTTTCTCAAGTGAAGAGATCGCGACTTTTTGCATCAAGCTCTCAGGGTTTTCAAGGATTTTTATCAGCTCTGGAACAGCCTGCTGCGCTTTGAGATCTCCAAGTGCAGAAGCCGCAGCTTCTCTCACTGCTGCTCTAGTATCGTAAAGAGCCTTTAAAAGACCTGATATAGCTTCAGGAGTGCTTGCTTTCCCAAGAGCCACAACTGCTGCTTCTCTGACTGAACTATCAGGGTCATTAAGAGCTTTAACCAGCCCTTCTATAGCTTCAGGAGTCCCATTCTTTCCAAGAGCGCAGGTAATTGCCTTCCTTAAAGAGTTCTCATAAGTCTCGAAAGCTTTAACCAACCCACGGGCCGCTTCAGAAGAACCGATGTTTCCCAGAGCATCTGCAGCACGGCATCTCAAATACCAGTCCGGGTCATCCAGGGCTTTCAAAAGTCCTGAGACTGCCTCAGGTGTTCCTATCTTCCAGAGGGTTTCAATTGAAATTTTCCTCACATCTCTGCTCGAAGCTCCGAGTGCCCTGACAAGTACAGGCACTGAAGTTGACTCACTTATGATCTTACAAATTGTTTCGGAAGCCGCTTCCTGTACAGGCTGCCTTGGATCCTTGAGGGTTTCCATCAATTCGTCAAGTACATCAGTTTTTCCCCTTTTTCCCAGGGTCTCGGCGGCTTGCTGCCTTATTTTATTATCCGAGTTTTCAATCGCTTTTACCAGGCAGAGAGCAGCTTCATAAGTGTCAATTTTCCCAAGCGCTATTATAGAAATTCTTTTTAGCGAATCATCCGGATAAGTAAGAGCTTTCTCAAGGCCATAAACAGCTTCTCTTGAGCCAATCCTCATCAAGGATTTCACTGCCTCCTTCTGGACGAACCTATCTTTGTCCCCGAACCCTTTAATAATACCTGAAATCGCCTCAGATGTGCCTATTTTTTCAAGAGAAGCAATAACAGTCTTTTTAACGGGACTATCAGGGTCATTAAGAGCCTTTACAAGGCCAGGGACAGCTCCCGGTATGTTGAATTTTCCCAGAGCTTCTGCAACGGCAACTCTTACTTTTGGGTTTGAATCATTCAGCGCTTCAATCAGCGCGGGTAAAGCATAAGGATCTCCTAGCTTTCCAAGTTCTTCGGCAGCAATTGCTCGATTTCCTGCAAAAACCGAGCGTTCTAATTTCTTTATGAGATTTTTTATATTTTCATCCATTCTCCTTCATTTCCCCCGTTAGTGTAAAGCTTATCTGGATCAATATTAAAATATTGTACAATATGCAGCCCAACGTACTTAAAATAAATAGAAAATCCTTCAACTTGCTAATTATAAAATTGGCACTTTCAGCCCGCAATCTTATAACATGGTGGCCATATAATCTCATACAGTAGAACTCATCCTTTTGAGTTTGGGATTGTAAAATTGCAAATGCCCCTCTCTACACCGTTAAACTCAGCCCATAACATTCTTCATTTTTAAATATATTACATTCTAAGATATATGAACTTTTAGATTGTCAATATAAATACTGTGTAAATATCATATCAAGTTGCTAGCAGATTCAGGCTCGTTT
>JAMXLQ010000275.1 GCA_024280975.1 Methanosarcina sp. | reverse complement strand
ATCTTATTTATTTTTCTAGTAATTTTTAAATATGAGTTCCGCATTATATGCAGATAGTCAAGCGCACGAGCGCTCAATATATTGATCAATCCCATATTGACTCACAGCTACCAGTTAATGTTCAGTTAACATGGGGCCACTTACGCATAAGGAGGAACAATAGAATGATTATCAAACCTATTGGCGAACGAGTTTTGCTCAAACACCAGAAGAAAGAAGAAGTGACAAAAGGCGGGATCTACATCCCGGAGTCTGCACGGCAGGAGAAAAAGGAAGGTGTTGTTATTGCTGTAGGAACTTTTGAAAATGGAAAGGATCTTCCCCTGAAGAAAGGTGACCATGTAATCTACGGGGGATATCAGTCAGATGAAATTGAAATTGACGATGAAAAGTACCTTTTTGTTGACTTTAAGGAAATCCTGGCAACAATTGCAGAAGAATAATGATGAATGAGGCCGATTCTAAAGAACACAGTATAAGAATTCAACTTTAACTCAGGAACTTAAGAATATATTCATATTTTATTCAGAAAATATTTGATTTTAATTCAGGTGAATATGGATGGCTTCAAAGCAAATAATGTTTGACGAAAGTGCAAGAAAGGCACTTTTAAATGGTGTGGATAAGGTTGCAGATACTGTCAAGATCACTCTCGGGCCGAAGGGACGTTATGTTGTTCTGGACAAGAGCACAAAACCTGTGGTCACAAACGACGGGGTAACCATTGCAAAGGAAATCGAGCTTCATGACAAGTTCGAAAATATGGGGGCTAAACTTGTCAAAGAAGTTGCTTCCAAAACTCAGGATAACACCGGAGATGGAACAACTACTGCAACTCTTCTTGCTCAAAGCATGATTCGGGAAGGCCTGAAAAATATCAGTGCCGGAGCAAACCCAATAGATGTCAAGAAAGGTATCGAGATTGCAACAGAAAAAGTTGTAGGCTATCTCAAAACCAAGAGCGTTGAGGTAAAAGGCAAGGAGAAAATCGTACAGGTAGCTACAATTTCTGCAAACAATGATGAAGAGATAGGCAACTTGATCTCTGATGCTATGGAAAAAGTCGGCTATAATGGGGTAATTACGGTTGAGGATTCCAAAACAATGGAAACCAGCCTGGACGTTGTAGAAGGAATGCAGTTCGACCGAGGCTTTGTATCTCCTTATATGGCAACCGATACCGAGAAAATGATCTGCGAGTTTGACGATCCTTACGTCCTGATCACGGACAAGAAAATCAATAGCATGAAGCAGATTGTCCCCGTACTTGAAAAAGTCGCCTCTGAAGGCCGTTCCCTCCTTATTATTGCCGATGATGTCGATGGAGATGCCCAGGCCGCCCTTATTCTGAATATCATTCGTGGAGCACTCAGGGTCTGTGCTGTCAAAGCTCCAGGCTTTGGAAACGAAAGAAAGGAAATGCTTGAAGATATTGCTGTGCTTACCGGCGGGCAGGTAATCAGTGAAGAAAAAGGCATGAAGCTTGAGGAATTCGAAGATTATATGCTCGGAAGTGCCAGAAAAGTCACAGTTGATAATCACAAGACCATTATTGTGGAAGGCAGGGGCGATAAAGCAAAGATTAATGAAAGGGTCAAGCTCATCGAAGCTCAGGTCAACATTGCAGACACTGATTACAGGAAGACTGAACTTAAAAAGCGCCAGGCAAAGTTGGGAGGCGGAGTCGCAGTAATCAAGGTGGGAGCTGCAACCGAAACCGAGCTGAAAGAGAAAAAGATGAGAATTGACGATGCTCTTAATGCTACAAAAGCTGCAGTTGAGGAAGGAGTAGTTACTGGAGGTGGAATAAGCCTTTTCCGTGCAGCTTCTATTCTGGATTCCCTTAAACTTGAAGGCGACAAAGAAATCGGTGTAAAGATAGTCCAGAGAGCTATCGAGGAACCGGTACGCCAGATTGCTACAAACGCAGGCAAGGAAGGAGCTGAAGTCGTTGCAACCATCAGGGCTGAATCCAGTGAGCTTTTTGGATACAATGCAAAGAAGGATATCTTTGAAGACCTTTTCGAAGCAGGTGTTATCGATCCTACAAAAGTAGTCAGAAGTGGCCTCCAGAACGCTGCTTCAATTGCAGGAATGGTGCTTACAACCGAAGCTCTTGTCACTGACTTCAACGAAGAAAAAGATGAAAGGACATCTGCGATCATAATCTGATCGTAGAGTATGCCTTCTTTTTTGTTTTTCCTTTTTTGCTTTTCCCTTTTCTTTTTCCTTTTTTACCTTTTATTATTCCACCGTTGCAGGAAAAAGAATCAATGAGAGAATAAAGAAAGAAACTTCTCCTTGAACATTTATAGGTTTGATGGCATCAAAGGGAGTTTCTGGATTCTATGAGAAGTATGGTTTTGCAAAAAGACCATCAGGAGACCTTGTATGTTTAAGATTGAGCTCATCCTGAAACTGAATATTTGCTTCATTAAATCTTGTACTTTGAATGATCAATCGAATTTCTGATAGTGAAATTAATCTGAAAACTCTTGATCATTTAGAATAAAATGAGTTTTAGGATATGTTCATTATCAAGCCTTAATCCAGACTGCAAATGACTTCGCAAACATGACCGTATAATTCTTTCCAGAGAATAGCTTGACTATCAAGGAGCTTCAACCTTTCTTCGTAGGGTTTTCCTTCTTTTTTGTTTTCTATGTCGTTAAGCTCATTCACAATTCTTGTGACTTCTGTTAGATCACTCATACGCGATCAATCCCTTCTCAATATTTCATTTTGTAATTTATTCTTACCTGTGATATACTCACAATATATTACAAACAAACTATTTAAAAATATTGAATATATAATCGATTAGGATCATTAACTTAGAGCTGTCCCAAAACCTACTTTTTCTAAATGATCAGGAATTTTTAGTATCATTTCCTATGATTAGATTCTCTATTGACTGTTCCAAATACGAGATTAAAAAATCAAATTTTGAGTTTCGATATATCATTATGTAATGGAATTTTTTATCTAAATAAGAAAAATCGCGATTTCAGGTTCCTTAACAATTAACTTTTTATCCTTATTCTCTTCAGTTATTACAGTGTTTCTATTTCCCTTTAGTCTCTGTCTCCTTTCAGCTATTGCAATGTTTCTCTAATGTTGTTTTATCAGCGGTTCGCTATTCTACCTAAAAGGCTTTATACTTGAGTTTATTGTAAAAAGGTGAAATTACGCATGTTTGAAGTTTACTGTGACTCTTCCTTTAATGAAGGTGAAGAATCTTATATCGGCTGTACGGTGCTCCGGGACGGCGTGCAGATCCACCAGTCTACAACAAAGGTTCCTGGTGTCCCTCAGAGTAACCTTGAATGTGAAATTGCAGCTCTTAACTTCGCTGTAACCCTTACCGGAATTTTTTCCGAAGGCGACCGAGATATTACAATTTATAATGATTCTACTGAAGCCGTAAAAGCTTTCCAGAAGGAAAAGCCGGAAATCGAAAAGAAACTGTCTGGGCTCAGTATTAATTTTGAATATATCCCACGCGAAAAAGTGAATCAGGCAATTGCGGACAGCTTGTCTAAAAAGTTTCCAGTATTTTTCCTTAATATTCCCACCTGTGAAGTGGAATCTTTTTCCCGAAGGGAAGATATTCTATCCGATATTGCTCGAAACGGGCGCAATATCCTTTATCTGGAGAAAATTGAAGAAAAGTCTACAAATAAGAAAACTTGCTACAGGCTGATCATCCGTACTATGGATAAAATCCTTTCAGATGACCGGTTTTATCTTATAAAAAAAGGAGGTCTGGGCACGCAGGTAAAAGTCGCAGAAGAAATAAGGAAAGACTTGTCCGACCCAGTGGTTCTTTTTTCCCTGGAAGCAAAAGGTGTCAGGCTTGAGAACTCCTACTTCCTGCTGACGGACGAAACCTGGGGGCTTCGGGGCACAGACAATCAGACTTGCTCTATCCTCCCAAGCTCAGTTCGCCATAGGATTATCTGCGACGAAGTGGACCGATCCCCTGAGAACCTATTCAGAAGAGCCGAACATTTCAGGTGACTACGCCGCTACCATGAGTTTTCGATCAAACCTTTTCTCAAAAGGTTTGCATTGCATCATTTGATCACGTTACTACAAGATTTTTTTTCGCTCAAGCCTTTTTAAAAAGGCTTTGCGGTCAAGCAGTTTTTTCAAAAGGGTTGTGAAAAGGCTTGCGGTACCTAATATTTAAGGTATTCCGACTTATATACCATAGGGGATGAGAAATTATGGTAAAATATCCTAGAAATGAGGTGTGGTCGGCTGTTCCATATATTATTCAGGGTGCGGGAAAAGAATCTGAAGGAAAGGATGAAGAGCTGAAAAAGTCAAGTGAAGGAGAAGCTCAGTATGCTTTCGCTCCATCCGGTGAGAGCTGTATATCCTGTCTTGAAATTCCTGAGGAACAGCGCAGAACTTTTATTCTGGAAATACAGCAGGTGGCAGAAAAGATACTCAAAGCCCATGGAGTTATCGATGAAGTCGCTGATCTTTTAAAGGGCGAATGGTTTCTTAAGCTCCAGAAATCTGGATTTGAGAAGAAACTTGTTCTTGCAAAGTATGGAGAAGAAATTTCCATAGGGTTTTATACTTACTCGGACGATATACCTGTGCCTGATCCTAACCTTGTTTTGCTCTCACAGAATGGGTTTTGGTATCCACAGAGAATAGAGGAAAAATTTGAGGAAACGGTTTCTTCCTTCTTTACAGGGGCATATGGGGACTACGATTTCCTTAATATTATTCCTGAAAATCTTGAAAAATTCCAGGCTTTCCAGCGAAATTTTGCGAAAACACTTGAAAATCAGGGCTGGAATAGCCCTGACACAGAAATTCTCAAAAAAGTCACGCCAAGAGATTAAGCTACATTTTAAAACTGATTTTATACCAGGAATTAAGTTTTCCTTTGGATCTTCTCAATTCTAATTCGGTTTTTTCCCACAGAATATTTAAATCTTGAAAGCGTACGCAGTTTCAGATATAGCTTCAACGGTGTTACTTGCTTTTACCTCAGTCCTTTTACAATAATTGATTCTCAGAAGGTCTTTTATGTTTTTGATAAACTCCGAATGCATCCTCTCAAAAAAATCTGAAGATATCCCTCCTTTCTATGTAATGGAAGTTCTGGAAAGTGCCCAGGCTCTGGAAGCTGAGGGAAGAAATATAGTCCATCTCGAAGTCGGGGAGCCTGATTTTCCTACGGCTCCCCATATCTGTGAGGCCGCCTGTGCTGCTATTGGTCGGGGATTAACAAAATACACTCATAGCCAGGGACTTCCTTCGCTCAGAGAGGCGATAGTCGAGTCTTACCACCGGAAATTTGGAGTCGATCTGAGCCCGGATCAGGTTATTGTAACCTCTGGCACAAGCCCTGCTCTCTTGATGGTTTTCATGGCCTTGCTTGAGAAAAGGGATGAAGTAATAATGTCGAACCCTCACTATGCCTGTTATCCTAATTTCGTTAAATATCTTGGTGGAACTCCTGTTTTTGTTTATACGAGTGAGGCAAATGGGTTTGCCCTTGAGCCCGAGACAGTAAGGCAGTGTCTGACCCCTAATACTAAAGCTATCCTGATCAATAGTCCTTCAAACCCTGGCGGTCATGTTATGTCTCCAGAAAGTTTGCAGGGACTTGCCGAGATCGCGGACGAAAAAGGAATTTCTATTGTTTCGGACGAAATCTACCAGGGGCTGATCTATAGCGGACATGATCACACCATCCTGGAATATACGAAGAATGCCTTCGTCCTGAACGGTTTTTCCAAACTGCATGCAATGACCGGTTGGAGACTCGGCTACATTATCTGCCCCCCTGAGTGTGTCCGTGCACTTCAGAAAATCCACCAGAATTTTTTCATCTGCGCCAACTCCTTTGTCCAGGAGGCAGGAATCGCAGCCCTGAAAGGGCCACAGGAACACGTTGCCAAGATGGTCCAGACATATAATACACGCCGCCAATATATGTTGAAAAGACTCCTTGGAATGGGTCTTGATGTCCGCAAAGAGCCAATGGGAGCTTTTTATGTCCTTGCTGATGCTCGCAAGTACGGTAGTGACTCCCTTGAACTGAGCCGCCGCATCCTTAATGAAGCCGGTGTTGCAGTTACGCCCGGAATCGATTTCGGTAACGGGGCTGAAGGTTATCTGCGTTTTTCTTATGCCAGCAGCATAGAAAATATAAAAGAAGGTATGGATAGGCTGGAAGCCTTTTTGGAAAAAGAACTTGAAGGATGAAAGCTTTAACCGAATTGTGATTAATAAAGAACTTGAAGGATGAGAGTTTTAATCGAATTATGGTTACTTTTTTTCTCCCTCGTCTTCCTATGATCGATCTTTCTCTTTTTTCTCACTATAATTGATCCTTCTCTCTTCCTATAATCATATTTCTCACTTATAGTACTTATAAGCCGATTTTATAATGTCCTTAAACCTGCTTCCTCATATGTTTTTTAAAATCCAGAGAGATTACTCTGAGTATTGTCGTTTATTTCTGGACAGAAAATTCCTGTTATCATCCAGGTTCCATACGTGAAGTGCGTTCCCATGATAAAGTAAAGTTCCCTCTCTCTCATAAGATCAAAAAAATGATCTTTTATTTTCTTTTCTACAGCTACCGGTTCCTGCTCATCCCTTATAATATTCCTTACAGTCTCATTGAATTCCCAGTCGAGCAGGATCATTTTATGTCCCCTACAGGCTTCTTCTCCCTCGCACCTGAAAAAGAACCTGATCTCGACAGGCATTTTGGCGGCTTTTTCCCCTTTTTCCAGAAAATCTCCCATGAGGTTAAAATACTGCTGTCGGTCATAAACCTCAGTGCTGTTCACCTTTATCTCGATATTTAGGATTTCTGGCTTTACCACTCCAAGACTCGCTCCCTCAAGATTCAGTTTTTCTATAGACGTTACGAGTGGCAGGACGAGATATTTTATTTCCCTTTCTTTAAGGGGATTTTCCAGGTTCACATGACTGAGAACTTTTCTACTCTCCCACCTGATATCATGCTCAGGCTTGGTAACCGTGACTTCAAGCAGGTCATTCTTTTTAAAATCAAGCAGTCCTTCCCTGTATCTGAATCCTAGAGGATAGAGCCTCAGCAGTTCTCCTTGCTTATTGATACCGATAACTCCGACGGCATGCTCGTCACCATCCTTTTTACTTTTCTCAGGGATAGCTCTTACAAGGACAGCTATTTCTTCTTTTTCGCGCCTCAAAGTGGAAACCTCGGTTACCATTCATCAGGTTTGAGCAGATAGAAAATCATTGGATTTGCAGGTTATTAACCATTGGGTAGTTACGTGAAAGTATTACTTTCTAAAACTCTTCTCATTTCTAAATATAAAATAGTCATATTTGTGAATTTGCTAGAAAGGACATTTAAATTTAAGAAACAAATATACAAATAGGACTTACGCACTTGAAGTACAAAATCAAGCACATTAGATGTTGCAGCTAAATGCATGTTTTAGAAAGTTGAAGGTCTGAAGCATACTGATTTTTCAGTTCAACCGCGTAAGTCCTATACAAAATGAACTATTAAAAGCGTATGTATGAAGAAACGTTAAAAGAGTAGGTACAAAGAGGTAAAAATAAATTAAAAAGGTGGGGCTGGTGAGATTCGAACTCACGATCGACGGGTATCTCCGAACAACTGCTTTTACAGTCTTAGTTCTGGTGAGCATCTATCAGTGCTCCAACGGTTCCTCATCGTCTTACCCCGTCGGGAAAGACTCAGTATACCCGTTGTTCATCATTTATCCGCTGGAGCCCATCGCCATGCCGGGCTAGGCCACAGCCCCTTTACGAGGATACTCAAATATCCTTCTTCTTTTAAATAACTAACGACAGAAACTAAAGTTTTAAATTAAGAAGGTTAGTAATATTTTCAAAAAAATATTAAATGTTCTCCTCTATAGTAAAAATATTTGAATTATAAATCATAGAATGCCACTAGTTTAGTCATTTCCAATTTTGCCAGGCATGGATCACCTGCATGCAGTTTCAGAGAATCAACAAACTGTGCAGGGATTTCGGCAGTCAGAGTCTTGTTGTATCTAACAAGTGTAAGTGTAATGCGCTTTTTTGATTCCTTATTGATTATATTATTGACACGGACAGAGTAAGTGTTGTCATCTTGATTTCCAGAACTTGAGTCAGGAAAAAGAATAGTTATGTTCTCAGGGTGAATTCCCCAGGAAACTTTATCTCCAGGTTTGAATCTCTGAGTTTTTATTCTTAAACTTAGATCTCCGCTTTTTAGCACTGTACTTTCTGACTCTTCATCATATTTTTCAACATACGTGTCATCGAAAATATTGGAGATGTCAACTAACCCTGCTACGTGCAGGTTTTCAGGGTGATAGAATATTTCTTCCGGAGTTCCGAACTGCTGAGCTTTCCCCTTGTACAAGACAAGAATCTTGTCGGCCAGCTGGAAAGCTTCTTCCAGGTTATGAGTGATAAACAACAAAGGTATTCCAATTTTGGTTTGTAGGTATTTTATTTTTTCTGCAAGTTCGGTTCTTATTTCAAAATCAAGTGCAGAGAAATTTATGAACAAACAGAGAAAACAGTTTACTAGCGACAAATACAAATCTAAAAGTCTGCTAACTGGTAAACAGCAGCAAATAAGCTTGAACACGGTTTTTTTCTATTGGGATCTGGAAAGTCATGGTCTCTCCTGAATTCCCCCACCCGTCTTCCAGGATGCAGGGAAAAAGGTGTATTCCTTAAAACCTGTTGACATTGAAGTACTAGTTCATAAAAATAATACAGTGCTATGGAATTTCTGTGCACTGTTTATTTGCATGAAAACGATCTGCTGTGCAGCGCACAGAACAATGTTGAGAGGTAACTAAAATGCGAAACGAGACGCTACTATCTATTTTTTCCGAAAAGTGCACCGAAAATACAATATCAATATTTTATTCCGGAGAGCAGCGAGTATGATTTACAAAAACATAGTCTGTCCGGTTTGTGGGGCTGCTTGTGACGATATCCAGGTCGAATTAAAAGAAGGAAAAATTGAAGCTAAAAATGTATGCAAGATGGGAATTTCCAGATTTAATGAAATTACAAGTCCCCGAAGATTTAAACAGCCCCTTCTAAAATTCGGAGGAAAATTAAGACCGGTTTCATGGGAAGGAGCCCTTCAAATAGCCGCAGATATCTTGACTTCGGCGAAGCGTCCCTTGATTTCCATTGGTAGCGAAACTTCCTGTGAAGCACATGAAGTGGGGCTTATGATAGGGGAATATCTGGGTGCAATTGTTGATACAATCGACAACGGGGCCACAATGATGGGAACTCAGGAAGCCGGAAAAATCAGTACAACTGAAGGGCAGAAGAAAAACAGAGGAGATCTCATAATTTACTGGGGAACAAATCCACTTGAATCTATGCCTAGGCAAATGTCCAGATATGGGGTTTTTCCCAGAGGTTACTGGACAAAAAGGGGGCGTTTTGACAGGATAATCATCACTGTGGATCCGAGAAAAACTCTAACTGCTAAAGCTTCTGATCTGCATGTACAGCTTAAACCCGACTCTGACTATGAGCTAGTAAGTGCGCTCTTGACTCTTTTACATGGAAAAACTCCTCATAATTCCGTAGAGGAGATTACAGGGGTGCCTATTTCTGTTATGGAAGAAATGCTCGAGATGATGAAGAAATGTAACTTTGGGACCATATCAGTAGGAGTTGGACTGTCTTCATCCCTCGGGAAGTACAGAAATATTGAAATTGCCATGAACCTTGTGAAAGAGCTGAACAATTATTCCAAGTTTACCATTGGAGTTATCCACAGTCACTGTAACGCAGCAGGCTTTAGCCAGGTTGCCTCCTACATGTACGGTTATCCTTTTGGGCTTGATTTCTCACGTGGTCACCCGCGTTACAATCCTGGAGAATTCACAACCATAGATATACTTCGAGAAAAGGATGTAGATGCAGCTTTTGTAATGCGTGCTGATCTTTTGAGTCAAATACCCCCTGACTGTGCAGCTTACCTTGCAGAAATTCCTTTGATCTGCCTGGACATCGCTCCTTGCCCAACTACGTCTATCTCAGACATTGTGCTTCCAGGAGTCGTTGACTCTATGGAGTGCGAAGGGACTTTCTACAGGCTTGACGATTTGACTATCTACTTTGAGCCATTCCTTGATTCTCCATTTAAATTCACTCAGAGCAATGAAGATACCTTAAAACAGCTTTTTACGAAAATCAAGGAGATAAAAAATCAGGTCGATATTTTTCCGTTTACATATGGTGCTGATCCTAAAACTCAAAATTGCTTTTCGAGATATCAGATTTCAAGTAGTCAGTTAAGTTTCTGATAATGGAAAATAATTCTAAAACCTTACTGGTTTTAGAATTAAATTTGTTTGAGATGAGCTCTATATAAATTAATTTTCCCGATACACCGTAAGGAGAAATTTGATGATAACGGATTATAAAGATGAAAACCCGAAAATCTCAAAGACCGTTTTCGTTGCAGATTCTGCGGATATCATCGGAGATGTAGAAATAGGGGATTATTCAAGTATATGGTTTAGTGCTACGCTTCGGGGAGACCAAAATAAAATAAAAATTGGAAATCGGACAAGTATCCAGGATAACGTGGTAATTCATGTAGATTATATTAATGAAGTTCAAATAGGGGATAATGTTAGTGTAGGGCACGGAGCTGTGCTCCATGGTTGCAGAATCGAAAATAATGTGATTATAGGAATGAATTCCACAGTATTGAACGGGTTGAGATAGGGAAAAATTCCATCGTTGGTGCAAATGCACTGGTTCCTAAAGGAAAAAAATTCCCAGAAAGAAGTTTAATTATTGGAATTCCAGGGAAGGTAAAAAGAGAACTCGAAGAAATAGAAATCGAGGCTATATCAAAAAATGCTGAAGAATATCTAGAACTTACAAAGGAATACGAGGAAAAAAGCAAAATTACTATTTAATATCAAGTATTTTTTTATTGAACTTTTAACTCAAAGATTAGCGCCCAGGGCAGGATTTGAACCTGCGCTCTCCCAAAGAAGAAACGGTTTTCGAGACCGTCGCCTTACCACTAGACTACCTGGGCATTTTGCTTTATATTTAAGAGCTATTTCCGGGAGCTACCCGACTTTGATGCAATGTGTTTCAGATGCAGGGTTAGTGAATATACCTGCTCTCTTATATATCTTATTATCCTTGAATTCTCTATCTTAAAAATCGAAAAGTGAACTCTGTCCTGCACTATTATCCGGGCCTTCTTTTTCGGATTCGTCTGTTTCTTTTCGAAGTTTTTTTTCACTTTTTTTCTCTGGTCTGCTTTTTTTCCCGGTTTTTGCTTTTTCAAGGTCTGCAAAAGAAAGCTGTCCAATGTGCCGGATTTCTTCCTCTTTTAGGTTTTCAGGTAGCTCAAGCCAGCCGTACTGACCTCCTCCTCCGGGATGAATTATAACATTGCCTTTCCTGAAAGCCAAGATCGCGTTTACTATCCGATGGTCACCCACAATTTTCAGGTCTTCTGGCTCTGAATAAATGAGAGCTTTAACCTCGTTTCCGAAGCGTTCTATCAGCTTATTCCAGGCTGTTTGCACCCCTTTTGTCTGGACACTTGCATGACCGAGAGCCAT
>JAMXLQ010000274.1 GCA_024280975.1 Methanosarcina sp. | reverse complement strand
GCCAAATCCGCATTATCGGACTTTACCTTATTGAGTTTACTAAAAATTACGATACCTATATATATTATAAGAGATGGGCATTTCGATCTAACAAATTTCCCTCCCAGTTTCTTATTCCCTTAAAAAGGAGGTTTTCTGAATTACAAAACATATAAACGCCTGTGCACTGGACAGCAGGGATATTAAGGAAATAATCCTGGATGATCCTTATACTGTACCTTATAAGGGTATTTACGCTATCTGTGACGCGGCAAATGAGTATGCAGAGATAATTGAGCACTCCAATTGTTATAGTGGGGCCTGCTGGTCCCTTTACCATTACGCAAAAGCGCCCCTTGTCCTGAAAGCCCGTTCGACCGGAAACATGATTCGTTATTTTATGAAAATCGGGACCTCTAAGCTCGAACTCAAACCTTCTATCGCAGCCGCGGGTATTGAATCCGTAGTCGTACAGGGGGATGAGGTGGAGATCACTTATGCCGGGTTAGGAGGGGGAGGCGTGGGTGCAACTCGCTGTAGGGCATTTGCAGATGGAGTTCTTCGTTATAATATCTCTGAATCCGGGGGCGAGAAATGCGCAAGGGGAACGATTGTAGTTCCTCGCAGGGAACGTGTCCTCATAGGCATAGATGATACAGACTCAAAAGAAATAGGGGCTACCTGGACTCTTACTCACAACATTGCAAAGGAACTGGACTGCAATGAAGCCGTTTATCTTTCCCATGCTCTTGTCCAGCTTTTCCCTGTTCCGGAAAAGACCCAGAACTGCATGTCTACAGTGCTTGAATTCGGCTGTGTGAACGAGAAAGCGAAATCAAGGTTGGTAGATGCTTTCAAAAAGACACTTAAGAAATACACTGCTTCAGCCCAAACTGGAATGGTTGTCCTCTCCGATTTCTATGCAAAAGGGCTATACGAGTACAGCAACCGCTGTAGAACTGAAAGGATCTCGAAAGCCGAAGCTTTGCAGCGCGCCAGAGATAACGGCGTGGAAGTCCTGCTTGATGGCAATGGGGTAATAGGTGCACTTGCCTCTCTTCCCTGGTTCGGAAGGCCTGAAGAGTCCATAATTCCTGGTACTGAGATCAAGCCTCTTGCCACGGAGAAAATTAAAAATAGTATTTGAGAAAGCAGGGATTAATAAAGCAAGAACTCGAAATTAAAATCTCAAACCGAAAATCAAGTATTGAAATCACAAATTATATGGAATTTTGAGTTCTACATCCTTTGAGTTCCGCGGCGTGGGGTCAATTTGAAAGACAAGAAAAAAGCACAAGAATGTACCGGGTTTGAAGCTCTTTATCTTGCAGCCCTTGATAGTGATGTCAGCCTCATAACAGGTGTTCCCGGGTATCCTATTACTTCCCTTATGGAACTTTTTTTGAGAAAACCCGGGGATAAAGAGCTTTTAGAAACCTCAGAAGCGAAGGCTTTGGTCTCTGGGGTAGCGGCTTCCGAAATAGTAAGAGACTATAGTGCCAGGTGGCTCACAAACGAGAAAGTTGCCCTTGAAATCGCTCTCGGAGCTTCGGTTTCCGGCAGAAGGGCACTTGTGCTTGTAAAGCACGTGGGAATGAACCTGCTTTCAGATCCTCTTATAACCTCGGTAACACATACCATAGGGGCCGGCCTTGTCATAATTGCAGGAGACGACCCTGGTGCAAAGGGCTCTCAAAATGAACAGGACTCTCGCTGGTACGGCCGAATTGCAGAAATAGCCGTATTTGATCCGGCTAACCCTGATACTGCATACAGGGCTTTAAGACGGGCTTACGAGCTTTCTGAAGAGACAAGGACACCCGTTATCTTGAGGGTCACTGCAGGCCTTGAAAGAAGTAAAGGAAGAGTAAAATGCCTTCTAGAGTCTTCAGGTCCTCATCCTGAGTTCAACCGTGCAATCTGGAAGAACCGGATGGCGGAAAAACACCAGCTTTCTCACTCCAAAACTTACCCTTTGCTGGAAGAAGAAGCTGAAAACACTGACCTTAATGAGGTGAGAGAAAGGGCAGTTGAGGGAAGGGAACAGACAGCTGAAAATATATATGGATCAGATTCAAGATATGGACACATAGGGATTATTTCTTCAGGTTTCACATCTTCAATCATTGGAGAAGCACTGAGAACACAGAAAGGGTTTTGTGCTGAGATTTCTTCTCCTGAAATCTCTCACTTATCCCTCTGTCTTGTAAATCCTCTTCCCCTTGAAAAGATAAAGGCATTTTTGAGAAATCACCAAAAGGTACTCGTTGCCGAAGAGTCTGAACCTTTTATAGAAGAGCAAATCCGGATCATAGGCAACGTTTATGGGAAAAAGACGGGACATCTTCCATACGGGCAGGTCCGGCCTGAAGATATAGAGTTTGCCCTTAAACACATAAGTGAACAAGTTTCAAAACCGACAAATGCTCCCCTTCTCAAAGCCGCAAAGACTAGTAGGACTGAAATCTGCACAGATTGCGCGTACCTTCCCCTTTACCGCTTTCTCAGTACGCTTGACGTGCAGATTGCTGGGGACATGGGCTGTTCCGTTCGGAGTGCACCCGAGCCCCTTGCGGCAGTTGATGTTAGTTTTGCCCTTGGCTCAGCAATCTCGGTTGCATGTGGTTTTGAGAAAAAAGGCATAGCTGTAATCGGAGACTTCGCCATGGCACATTCTGGCATTCTAGGGCTTTTGGATGCCGCGACTACAGGCTGCAATGTGCTCGTGATTGTACTCCAGAATGAGGTTGCAGCCATGACCGGCGGGCAGGTAGTTCCCGATCTCAGAAGAGTGGTTGAGGCAATAATCTCTGATGTTTCAATTTTCGATGTCGATGCAAGTGAAGAAGGAGCTCCAGATAAAACTGAGGAAGTAGTAGATCACATCGAAAAAGTGGCAGATCGAACCGAGAATGAGAAAGAAGCAAGGTATGAAATCGAAAACCAGATTTTGAATCCAAAACTTTCTGAGCTGATCCAAGCAAAACTTGCGCTTTCCGGACTTTCTGTAATATTCATAAAAGGGAAATGCAGAAAATATTGATTTCATATTCTCCTTTTAGTTCAATTCTTTACACTTTTAGCTGAACAGCTTTTACTTCTTTTAGCCCAAATTTTAATTTGTTTTAAATCGAATTCTTCTTTATTTATATCAGCGTCTACTGATATTGAAGTTTTCGGGAAGCTCCAAAGGATCCTCCCTGTTCTTCGAGAATAATAATGCTTGCATGGGAACTTGTAAATCCAGTTGCACCAATTGCTGTAGTAGAAACATTTTCTCCGTATGAGTAAAATAGCTTGAGAACTCTTGACAAAATAAGGTTAAATAATGAGGAAGGGACACTGGACACAAATTTTTGAAGGGTAGTGTAATGAGGAATCTTATCAAGGTCAAGTTTTTCCTTTGCATCGGTCATAAGTTCAATAAGTTCTACAAATCACGATAATCTATACCTATATACGCCTTCAATAAACAAGAACAAGAAACTGATGTTGAGTATAAACATGCTTGGAATATTTGCAGGAGTAAAGGTTCAGTCTGGAAGACTGAACAGTTTTAAGACTGAAATCAATAAACTTAATATACTTATTTGGTGACAATAGGAATTGCTCCTCATTTTTTGTGGAGACAAAAATAAGAAGCATTTTCTTAATCTAATTTTTATATA
>JAMXLQ010000273.1 GCA_024280975.1 Methanosarcina sp. | reverse complement strand
GGGTAGTGTAATGAGGAATCTTATCAAGGTCAAGTTTTTCCTTATATTGTTCATGAAGTCAATAAGTTCTACAAAATCACGATAACTTATGCTTATATATTCCTTCAGTAAAACAAGAAAGAAGCTGATGTTGAGTATAAACACGCTTGGAATATTTAAAGGAGCAAAGGTTCAGTCTGGAAGACTGGACAGTTTTAAGACTAAAATCAATAAACTTAATATACTTATTTGGTGACAATAGGAATTGCTCCTCATTTTTTGTGGAGACAAAAATAAGGATCATTTTTAAAATTTTATTTTTATATATCTTTTGGATAAAAACAGAAATTTAGAGGATTTCTACAAAGCCGGAAAAACCGAGCTTCATAAAATGCTCAGTGAGATACCCTGACCTGAGCCTCATTAAAGCCAAGCATATCCTAACAAAGCCGCATAAAAGAAGAGTTATGAGAAATTGTAAAAAAGTACAGAATTAAGGAGAATTCCTGCACTTGTAAAAAGGGAACAAACTTTAGCTATCTGAAGAGTTTCAGGGTTTCTTGAAAAGCACGAAAAAACAATTCTCTGTGGATGGATCCTAGATTTCCATTTTCCCTGAGTAATCTGGTTTTTTTCCTTAATTACGTTGACTTTTCTTTCTATCGATTATGCTGATTTGTCTTTCTCCTTGAACTACTATAATTTTCCTTTTTCCTTTCTGTACCTTTGCAGGGCTACCTCAATATTACAGTACAGATCGTTCTCGTCAAAGGGCTTTATAATGTAACCAAAGGGCTCGGTTCTCTTTGCCCTCTCAAGAATATTATTATCGGAATAAGCAGTCAGGTAAACAACTGGAATACCAAACCTTTCTTTGATTTTCCCTGCAGCTTCTACCCCGTCCATCTCACCTTTTAACATAATATCCATAAGCACAACATCAGGGAAAGTACTCTCCGCCTTGCTAATGGCATCATCTCCAGACGAAGCTACACCGGTAACCATATACCCCAAATTTTTTAACATTTTTTTTATTCCCATTGCAACAATATGCTCGTCCTCAACGACAAGAATTCTGCCTTCTGCCTTTTTTCTTCCTTCCACCATTTTTTACACCTAGTTTTATATTTCATCTCCTGAAAAAACGAATCTTAAATTCTGTTCCCCTGCTTCTTTCAAGTTCAATATCTCCTTCAATTTGATCCACAAGCGTTGTCACCAGTTGTAGTCCCAGGGAAGCTGTATTCCAAAAGTCCAGCGTCTCGGGAAATCCCCTACCATTATCTCTTACTATAAGGATTAACTTATCTTCGCTGTTCCATGTACCATTAAGGCCAGTTTTCTCATTATTCAGATGCTCGGCTTTTTTAATTTCAGAGCTTTCAGACCTTTTTTCCTGCGAGTTATAATGTTCTTTACTTCTGTGTAACTCAATATAAATCTCTCCTTCTTTCTCTCCGGTAAAGGCGTGTTTCAGGGAGTTTGATACCAGCTCATTGACAATAATTCCAAGAGGAACAGCCGTATCCATTCCCAGAAAAATCTTTTCAACATCCAGCTTCAGGCTCACCTTATTACTGTCTAGAGAGTATGATTGGAAAAGGTAACATGCAAGATTTTGAATATAATCTGCAAAATCCACACTTACCATATCCTCGGACTGGTAAAGCTTTTCATGAACAAGAGCGATTGACTTGATTCTGTGCTGGCTGTTCCTGAAAGCCTCAATTACATCCTTATCCGTAAAATTTCCGGACTCGAGATATAAAAGTGTAGAAATTACCTGCAGATTGTTTTTGATACGGTGGTGAATCTCTTTTTTACGGATTTCCTCCATCTGGAGAAGCGCGTCCTCGGCTTTTCTATGCTCTGTTATATCCAGGATAATACCCTGAAGATGGACTTCCCCTTCCTCATTGCGCTGGATAACTGTTCTTTCGTCAACCCAGCGAATCTCCCCGGATTTTGTGAGAATCCGGTATTCTGAGGTATAATCCGTACAACCGACATCAACGTTCATCTTAAGTTCGGAAGCCATCTCTTCCAAGTCTTCGGGATGCACAATATCCCCGTAAAGAATTCTGTTTGAGGTAAAATCCTCCACTTCATAACCCAATCTGGTAACATTCTCCGAAACGAATTCTGCAGGCCACATGGGCTCATATTTCCAAAGGAACACAATTACAGGACTAGTATTAACAACCCTTTCCAGATCTTCCTTAAGCTGATTGGAACGCTCAAGTTCTTTTGCATAAGCCAGAAGGGCTTTTTCCGCCCCTTTGCGCTGGGTTGTAATCAAATCAAGGGCCTGGCGTGTTTCTTCTATTCCTTCCGTAAGCAGCTTGAAATCACCCTGTCCATGTATGCGGATCTGCCGCTTAAAATTATTCTGTTGGAATGCCGTAAGAACTGTGTTTGAGTCGTCGATAATACTGTTCAAAGTTTCGGAGAATTTGTCAAGTGTATTTCCAAGTTCTCTGAACTCTCCCTGTACATCCGCATTTACTCTCTCTTTTAACTCTCCCTTTGCAAGCGCATTGGTTACTCTTATAGTCTCTCTTACAGGAATAATTACAGCTTTAAGGATTTCATTCAAGCCTGTAGGAATCTCCCTGAAGTCTATCTCCACATCCGTGTCCGCTCTGACATCAAGCTTTCCTTTAACTGCATCCTGGGCAATGCTCTTGAAATCCTGAACAATTTCATCTATCGGTCTTGTAATAGAAAGAGCAATCATATAAGCAAGGGCTGCCATAAACAGGATAGAAATTGCAGAAATGACCAGAAGCCTGTTCCGAAGATCAACAACACCTGCAAGCATTTCTTCTTTTGGAATTACAAGTACAAAGGCTAGATTTCCGGTTCGCACAGGTTCATAAAACATTACAACATTCTTGCCTGTGGTAGAGTCCCTGACCTCAACATATCCTCCAGTCCCTTTTTTTATGTCGTTTGCAGCTCTGGCTATTTCTTCCGAATTAAAGTCATAGAGACTCTTTTTCCCAATCCAGTCCTTGCGCGTAGGATGAGACAGCAATACGCCTGTATTGCTCACCATGAAGGCATACCCAGTGTCAAAAGCCTTGACCTTACTCACTACCTCATCCATATAGTTAAGGGGAACATCCACCCCCCCTATCCCAACAAACTTCCCGTTCTTGAAAATCGGGGAAACATGTCTAACCATGAATATTCCTTCATAAAAGTACGGTTCTGTAAGAACATCCTCTCCTCTAGCTTTGGGCAATTGATAGTAATCCGAAGAATCATAATGAAGAAGAGGCGCGACTGTAATGTGGCCTTTGATCTTATTACAATAGGGGATGAACCTGCCTGTTGCATCATGTCCGGAGGCATTAATGTACTCCGCATCCTTACCATCAAAAGCATTAGGCTCATATGCCACGTAGATCCCTATTATGTTCGGATTTTTTTCAAGGACATTTTTAAGGATGCCTATGACCTCAGTTCTGTTGGAAGCCTTGTAATTTTCCATTGTAAGGGCAATTGTCTTTGCAATTGCACTGTTAGCTTTCATATCGACATCAAACTGATTTGCGTAACTACTTGCCATTTCGGTTGATTTCTGATAAGCTAGCTTTTCTTCCTGAGAAGTTACCGTACTGATGATTACAGCCGTAGAAACCGCAAGAATAAGAAAAACCCCAACAACGATATAGATAACCAGCTTTGATTTCAGGGGAAATTTTTTAAATCTCATAGTCTAGACTCCAGCCAGTTATAAAAGAGAGGTGGGAGGCTTATTCCTGTCCTGCCTGTAAAGGCAAGGCCGGCTTTAGACTTTAAGTACTTCTTGAGACAATTCTTTATAATGCATAAAAAGCTCCCTACCCCAGTGAAGAGCACTTACATCGAAACTCATTACTTTTCTGTGATCATATTTTCCCTGTTTATCGAAAAGGCATAGATACATGAACCTTTCAGTAACAGCTATCGTCGGAAGCTGCAGGCTTTCCTCACAGACCTCAACAACCGTATTCTCGGAATTGAGTAGAACCTCTAGTTCGTCCTTGGAGTCGTTTTTGAGTCTCTCGAATACGGGTTTCGTAAGCGCTATCTCCATTTTAGCTCCGCTTTTTGCAAGCCTGGAATAAAGCGAAGGGTAAAGAGGGTGATAATAAGAAAGCGAACTCATGATGCATCTGGATTTTATAAGGTTCTCAGTAAACTCCCTTGGAAGGTCAAACATGTGGTTCAGATCAGGTTCGATTACCATACACTCCCCCAGTTCTCCAAGCCGCATAAATTGTTGACGTGGTATAACGCTTGTATCCCGACTTACCCAGTATTCTTTGTTTTCTTCGAGAACCTCAAGTGTATTCAGGAGAGGAAGCATGTTTCCTACGACAAGTTTTCCAATCTCCGAAAGCATATAAGTGTCCTCTTTCTGGAGAATCAAACCCTGCTTTTTAAGGATTTTAATCTGAGGCATCATCGCCTTTGAGGTCACGTTGAGAGAAGTTTTAATTTGCTCAATATCTCTAGAACCTTCCATAAGCAGGAGAAGGAGATTTTTTCTTTTTTCAGAAAGCCAGATAGTATCACACAAAGATGAGCTCATTACTATTCTATATTTATTGGGAATACTTTTATTAAAAGATTATGTTAGAGAAGAAATATATTTAAAAATTTTGGTTTTAGAAAGGTTTTGAGTCTTAATAAATCCAAGTGAAAATTTTAAAAGCATTAAAAAATCGCTTTACATTAGAACTTGCATACGGTTCTTTCTTTTACCTGGAACTTTTGCAAGAACCCTGCGGATCGGGCTATATATCATCGAAGCCATAAACAAATCACTTACCAGTAAACAAAAACAAATCCAACAAAGAAAAATTGCCTGAAAAAAGTCTGAAAGAATAAAAGAAACTTCAGAGAGGGCAAACAACAGATTAAAATTGGCACGAAAAACAAACTAAAAATGGCGAACTAAAAAACGATTAAAAAGTACAACATTAAAAACGCAAAGTATTGCATCCTCTAAGGAAAAAAACGTGAGATATAAAAAGAGTCATGCCGGCTGTATAGAACATATAAATGGAACTCCAAGAGATTTCCGATAAAAGCTAAAAAGAAAGACTTCAAGCTTTATAAACGGAATTTCCTCTGTTTCAAATCCGGCAAATGCATTAAAATGTACCTAAGAGCTTTGGTATGTGGGAATGCCATAGCTTTTGGGTGCCTCCGTACCCAGATTCTTTTTCAAAAGATTAAAAGAACCTTTTAAGTGTTTCAGACTTTTTTTCTGTTTCCTTCTTCTCTTTATTTTTCCCTGTTTTTTCTTTATCTTTTACCTTTTTTTCTCTTGTTTTCTCCTTTTCTTTTTTATCCTTATATTATTGATTTTATCCATATCTTTGTTATTTTTGCCTCTAATTTCCTATTTTATCTTTTTCTTTTTATTTTCTCCTTTTTATTGTTAACTTATTTTTTAAAGTCATTCAGTACTCTATCTAATAACTTATGATTGGCTTCGTGATTCAAATTTATTATAGTAATTTCATAGATTAGACTAAATATATTTCATATGCAGATCAAGTTTATTCACGGAACTGGAAACAACCTTAATTGACTGCTTATAAGCAAGTTTTTTTCTCCTGTTCCGTGACCATAAAAATCAATAGTTTTCGAAGCTGTAGGGATAATAAGACCTCAAGCACGCTATAGAATAAGTTTGGTCTTCAGCAGGACATCATTCATTAAAACCTTACTTCCAGCTGGTAAGATTATTTTTTTTCATAGAATAGAGAGCATGTAAAACAGATTTGATTTTTTATAACTAAGAATAAAATGTAGCTGCAGGATTATACGGCTATAACTTTTCCATATCGGGTTATACATCCTGCAGTTGCAGATTCCCTGCAATCATTTTGCACCCGGAACAAGGATTCATAATTCTAGAATATCTATTAATTCACAAACTGAGCTATTTCTCGGGAAAGGGAATCAATAAAAACTTTCGCAACCTTACTTTCGTACTTATCATATAGTAGACTCGCTTGATAGAGAATTCTCCCTTTCTAAAGCTGCCTTACTCTCATTCTGAGAATAATACCAGAGAGGTATATAAAGAGCAAGCACCACGAAGCCGACTATCGTTGAAGTCCAGCCGACTTCAAGGCTGTTCAGGTATATTATCCCAATAAGACATAAAGGCAGGTTAAAGAGCCCGAAGAAAAGGGCTACGTATTGCCAACCTCCGGGGGCTTTGAACGGTCTTTCAAGTTTTGAGAACTTAGGATCAATTTTTGCTTTCACATATGCAAGCAGACTTATCCCATTGGCAAAGACATAGCCTATTGCTGATGCAGCCAGTATAGCTGCAGGAGTTCCCAAGAAGATGAAGCCCATATTCAAGAGGGCGATGACAATCATCGCGTTAACGGGAGTTCCATGTGAATTCATTTTTCCAAAGAACCTTGGCAGATTTCCTTCTTCAGCCATGGAGTACATAGCCCTTGAAGCTCCGAGGAAGGCTGTCTGGATAATGAGAACCATTGCCGCAACTAACATAAGGATTGTCAGAGATCCGCCTATCGGGCCCAGAGTTATCTGAGCTAAAGGCAGCATTGGCGAGAAGGGCTCTTCCAGAATTCCTTCGATTCCCAGAGTTCCGGTACAGGCTGACTGAACAAGAATAAAGGTTACGAGACAGATAGCACCACAGATAAAGAGGGCTTTTGGAACATCCGACTTGGGCTGTTTATATTCAGGCCCGTAAATTGCTGCGGTTTCCCAGGCGCAGGCGCTCCATTGAGCCATTGCAAAAAGCCCAAGAAGGATCAGGACATGCTGGATATCCCAGGTCCAGTCTGTGGGTATC